>NZ_KQ960200.1:0-8294 GCF_001553125.1 Peptoniphilus sp. DNF00840 | reverse complement strand
CTTCCTTTCTTACACTATTTATGGTACTAAAAATGCACCCAAGGAGGTGGGTGCAAGGGGATTCCGGTAATTGTGATATTAAGGAAAAAGCTGGTAAACTATAAGGGATTCTTAATATTTTATTTCACAATTATCATAGACTTAGTATATAATAAAAGTACGACAAAATAAATTAATAATAATTTGTATAAATAACAAAATATTTTTGACTGGAGGATATATGAATTTTGAAAGTATCTACTACTTCACAGAACTTGCAAAGACTTTAAATATGAACGAAACTGGAGAAAAACTTTACATTTCACAACAAACTCTCTCCAACCATATTAAAAGACTTGAAGACTATTACGGGGCCAAGTTCTTTTTTAGAAAGCCAAAGTTATTGTTGACACCTATTGGTGAAGAGTACCTTGCCTATGCCGAGAGACTTTTAACTAATGAGTCCGACATGATAAATAAGATTAGGGACCTGAAAAGCGAGGATACTGGTAAGCTAATCTTAGGCGCTTCTTCCCCTCGTGCTGATATGTTTATCCCTTCGATTATAGAAAAATTTACTGAGGAGTTCCCCCATGTTGGGCTTGTCCTCCACGAGAAGCAATCCAAAGATCTGGAGTCTATGTGTCTTGAAAATAAATTAGACCTTGCCATCTCCATTGACGAGAACTATCAGAATGAAAATTTACAATCTCACCTCCTATTAGATGAAAAACTTTACCTCTGTGTTAGCGACAGACTACTTAAAAAGCATGTGAGAAATCTTAAGTCTTTAAAGGAAAAATCTTTTGAAAAAGTTAACCTTAAGGACTTCAGCAAGGTTCCCTTCCTCCTCTATACGCAGGACAACAGGATAAGGAGCCTCATTAACGAAAGCTTTAAGGAGGCAGATGTAAGACCCAATGACTACATTGAGACAGGCTACTCAAGGATTGCCCTATCTATTTGCAACAAGGCAATTGCTGCAGTTTTTATTTCTCAAATGAACATCAAGAGGTGGCTGGATGAGTTTGATGACGACATCAACATCTTCCCTCTTTATTCTGGTGATGAACCTGTTACCCTTGGCATCTATGCCATTAAAAATAAGAATCGTTACATCACCAAGTATGCCAAGAGATTTGTAGACCTCTTGGAAGAATATTTTAATTCCTTCCACGCAGAAAAACTAGAAAGAATTGCAAAAAATAAAGTAAGAGTGGCACCAGGTGGTGTCACTTTTACTTTATAAAATCCTTTTATCTTTTCTTCAATAACTCGTCTTTAAAAATTATTTTCAAATTCTTGCCTAAACCTATTGAATAAATCTTCTTGGCTTCTTGCCCTTTCTTCTTCAGCAGACTTTTCTCTATCTTGTGCCCTCAAATCCTTTTGAGCTTCCTTGTCATTTTCTATTGAGTAGTCAGTAAATTTAACTTCAGTAGTCATCTTCTTGCCCCTTCTTAGGTATTCAATTTCTACCTTGTCACCAACTTGGTACTTATAAAGAATTGACTTTAGAGCATTGTTATCATCCACTTGGTCCTTGCCAATTCTTGTGACAATGTCTCCTGCTTCAAGTCCAGCTGCTGCTGCAGGTGATCCATCGTAAACCTTGTAGACAAAAATTCCCTTATCAACATCTGGCTTTTCATTTAAGATTTGAGCTGCAACATTAACATTCATAGTCAACATACCCATAGACATTTCCTTATACTTTCCAGTTTCAATAACTTGTTTAATAATTGGTTTTATGAAATTAATTGGAATTGAAAAACCAAGACCTTCTGCTGATTGAACCTTAACTGTGTTGATGCCGATGACTTCTCCTTCAGCATTTAATAGGGCGCCACCAGAGTTACCACCATTTATTGATGCATCTGTTTGGATAAGGCCAGTCATATAACCTCCACCACTTACTGCCCCAACATACCTGTCAAGTCCAGAGATAATACCTTGGGTTACAGTTTGAGAAAATTGTAGAGAGATTGGGTTACCAATTGCTATAGCAGTGTCTCCAATTGAAAGATCATCAGAGTCACCAAGACTTGCTGCATTTAATTTTTCATTTGTATTTATCTTTACAATGGCAAGGTCAATCATTTCGTCTGCCCAAATTGTCTTACCTTGGATGTCCTTTTCATTGTTGAGTCTAACTGTTACGTCCTTTACAACTTGGTTATTTAGTTTAACAACGTGAGCATTTGTAAGGATGTAACCCTTTGGGTCAACAATTACACCAGAACCCACACCTTGGACTTCAACTTGTCCAAAGAAGGATTGTTGAACTCCCTTAGTTGTTATTCCAACTACAGAGGACATAGCCTTCTTGGCAACGGCTGATGCAACTGTTACATTGTCCTTAGCAGAAATAGTTATGTTTGAATCCATATTTGACGTCTTAGTATCTCCCTGTGGCAAAAGCTTGTAAGTTGTAATTGCTGAACCAATTATTCCCCCAATTAGGGAAAAGACTAGGGCAATAATAATTACTATCTTTCCCATACCAGGGTTTTTATTTAAATTGTCATTCATCTTCATTTTTCCTCCTCTAATAATTTATGACTTTATCTTAGTATGGTTTTGTGAAAGATTAATGAATTTATAATAAAAGCTTTTTGAAATGACTTCTACATAATTTTTCTGTTTCCTTTTCTATCTTACCTTTTAAAAATCGACTTATATTTTTCACTTGAATAAAAAAAAGAGACCCCTCAGGATCTCTTTAAAAGATTTAGTTTTCGAAAGCTGGTATAACTGCTCCCTTGAATTTTTCTTCTATAAATTTCTTAGCTTCTTCAGAGTTAAGAACCTTTAAGAATTTTTTGAATTTTTCCTTATCAGCGTCATCTTTTCTAATTGCAACTAAGTTTGCGTATGGTGAATCCTTTGGTTCTAAGAAGATTGAGTCCTTTGTTGGATCAAGTCCTTGTCCAATGGCAAAGTTTGCGTTAATAACTGCAGCACCTGCATCCTTATAAACTTGTGCAATTGAAGGTGCATCCATTGCTGTGAACTTTAGGTTCTTTGGATTTTCTGCAATATCTTTTTCTGTTGCGTTAAGATTTGTCTTATCCTTTAACTTGATTAGTCCAGCGTCTTCAAGTAAAATTAAGGCTCTTGCACCGTTACTTGGGTCGTTAGGAATGATGATTTCTGCACCATCTTGGATTTCATCAACTGACTTATACTTTTCTGAGTATATAGCCATTGGTTCAATGTGAACATAACCTAAAATTGCAAGGTCTTTGATGTTTCTTTCTTGTGTAAAGCTGTCAAGATATGGTTTGTGTTGGAAGTAGTTTGCGTCAAGGTCACCAGCTTCTAGTTGAAGGTTTGGTTGGATGTAGTCGTCGAAGTTAACAACTTCTACATCAAGTCCTTCTTTTTCAAATTCTGGTTTTAGACCTTCAATGATTTCTCCGTGAGGTGTAGGTGATACACCAATAACAATTTTGTTATCTTCATCTGCTGGGGCTTTTGCCTTTGCATCATCTTTCTTTGTACCGCCACATCCTGTTAGGGCAAGTGATAGAACCACTGATCCTAGTAAAAATAATTTTTTAAAATTTTTCATATATATCCTCCTCTAAAAAAATTATTAACTAATTAATATTAAAATGTTGGAAGCACTGCTCCCTTGAAAGTATCTTCAATATACTTTCTACTTGCTTCTGATTGTAAAACTTTTACAACCTTTTTATAAATTTCTTTATTTTCTTCGCCAGATCTTGCTGCTACTATGTTTGCATATGGTGAATCCTTAGCTTCTGTAATTATTGCATCCTTTGGATCAAGCCCATTTGCTATGGCAAAGTTTGGATTTATAAAGGCAAGGTCTGCATCTTTATAAACTCTTGGAATATTTTGTGCATCAACTGCAGTGAATTTTAAATTTTTTGGATTTTCCACTATGTCCACTTCAGTTGAGTTTAAGTTGTTCTTGTCCTTTAATTTTATAAGTCCTTCCTTATCAAGAATTAGTAGAGCTCTTGCTCCATTTGTTGGGTCGTTAGGAATTATAATTTCAGCCCCATCTTCAAGGTCCTTGATGTCCTTTATCTTTGATGAAAATCCAAGAAGGGGTGTTATAAATATTTTTGAATTTTCTAGGGAAACTATATTTGTCTTCCTATCCTTGTTAAAGTTGTCAAGGTAGGGTTGGTGTTGGTAAAAGTTTAAGTCTAGGTCCCCTGATTCAAGTTGTAGGTTTGGTTGAACATAGTCTGAGAAAACTACAAGATTAAGGTCAATGCCCTCCTTTTTAAATTCTGGTTCAAGGGCCTTTAAAAGTTCTCCGTGAGGAGTTTCTGAGGCGCCTATTGTCACCTTAGTTAGCTCTCCCGTCTTTGTGTCCTTTTCTTCTGCCTGCTTGTCTTTTCCACATGCCGTTAAAATGGCAATAAGTCCAATTAGTGTAAATAAAATTTTTGTCTTCTTCATCTTTTTTCTCCTTATTGTCGTCCTGTATTTCTTCTTCTTTTTTCTTCTTTTTTCTTCTTTTTTCTTCTTTTTTCCTTCCGCTTTTTCTTCTCTATTTTTTCTTGTCAATCCTCTTAGTCAAAAAGTTACCAACAAATTGAACTATTTGAACCAAGATTATAATAACAAGCACTGCTGACCATAGGACTAGGGGCTCATTTCTTTGGTAACCATACCTGTTTGCCACATCTCCTAGGCCGCCACCACCCATGACACCAGCCATAGCAGAGTAACCAATAACATTTATTACTGTCATTGTGATACCTGTCACTATCATTGGCATTGCCTCTGGTATCAAGACCTTAAATATTATTTCCCTCTTAGATGATCCCATAGACTTAGCTGCTTCAATAATTCCTGAGTCAACTTGGATAAGGTACCCTTCCATTAGTCTTGCAACAAAGGGTGCTGCTGAAACTGAGAGGGGAATTATCATCGCTGCAGTTCCGTAGGACTTTCCAACAATTAATCTTGAAAGTGGAAATACTACTATCATCAAGATTACAAATGGAAAAGATCTTAGGATGTTTATGATTCCATCTAGGATTGAATAAACTTTTAAGGATTCAGTAAGTCCTCCAGGTCTTGTTGTTGTTAAAATTATTCCCAAGGGAAGACCTATTAAAAGAGCAATTATTGTCGAAGCAATTACCATTACTAAAGTTTGTGGAATTGCTGGTAAAACTATATCTATTATCCTATCCATATTAAAGCACCTCCACAATTACATTATTTTCTTTCAAGAATTCAATTGCCCTTGCTCTTTCTTCATCCTTACCAAGGATTTGAACTGTAAGGTAACCAACATTTGCCGCATTTAGCTTGTTTATATTCCCAGATAAGATGGAAAAATCTATGTCAAACTTTTTGACGCATTGGGAAAGGATTGGCTTGTCATAGTTGTTATCTGCATAGGATAGTCTAAGGACATCTCCCTTGTAGTCGCTAGCCCTTACATAGCCTTCTTCCACATCGTCTTCAAGATTTTTTATAAAGGATCTTGTTACAGCAGTCTTTGGATTAGTGAAGAGTTCCTTTGTGTTGTTCTCTTCAATAATTTTTCCAGCCTCCATAACTGCAATTCTATCACAAATTTCTTTAGCAACTTCCATTTGATGGGTGATCATTATAACTGTCATGTCAAATTCATCCACAATCTTCTTTAAAAGACTTAGGACTGACTTTGTGTTTGCCGGGTCAAGGGCTGATGTCCCTTCATCTGAAAGTAGGATTGATGGGTTTGTTGCAATTGCTCTTGCTATTGCCACCCTTTGCTTTTGACCACCAGACAATTCTGCTGGATAAGAGTTCTTCTTATCTTCTAGGTCTATAAAGTTTAGAAGTTCATCTACCCTCTTATTTATCTTCTCCCTAGACACCCCAGAGATTTCTAGGGGATAGGCAATATTTTCTGCCACAGTCTTTTGCATGAATAAGTTGAAATACTGGAAGATCATTCCAATATCCTTTCTAGCAGCCCTAAGTTCCTTTTCATTTAGGCCAATAATAGACTTGCCATTTACTAGGATTTCTCCTGAGCTTGGCTCTTCTAGTCTGTTGATACACCTAACAAGGGTTGACTTGCCGGCACCAGATAAACCTATTACACCGTAAATCTCACCCCTATTGACCTTGAAAGAAACATCATTTATGGCTCTAAAACTTCTTCCATCAGTTTTAAATTCTTTAACCAAATTTTTTACTTCAATCATTTTTCCTCCAAAACAATAAAAAAGAGCTTCCATCCCATAAGGACGAAAGCTCGTGTTACCACCTTAATTCATCGCTTCCTCACGAAAGCGACCTCTTCAAGTACCATCATACTCTACTTCTGTAACGGGAAGACCCGTAAATACCTAATATCAGTATTTCCTAGAGAAGGCCATGTTCACAAAAAACTCATCCACTTCTTTCACCAAAACGAAGCTCTCTTTACTCAGAATTTTAAGCTACTCTTCTTCTCAAAAGTTTATTTTTGAATTACTTATGATTATATTAGCTTAGATTTTAAATGTCAAGCATAATATTTATTTTATTTTAAAAATTTTCATGTCCTCTTCCACGCTACTGATACCAGCGATTCCAAAATTTTCTACCAAAACATCTACTACATTTTTTGATAAGAAGGCTGGAAGAGTAGGTCCAAGGTGGATGTTTTTAACTCCTAATGATAAAAGAGCAAGTAAAACTATTACAGCCTTTTGTTCATACCAAGCTATGTTGTAGGCAATTGGAAGATCATTGACACTTTCCACCCCAAAGGCATCCACAAGGGCAAGAGCAATTTGGATAAGTGAGTAGGAGTCATTACATTGACCTGCATCAAGAACCCTTGGGATTCCATTAATGTCGCCAAGGTCTAACTTGTTGTATCTGTACTTGGCACAGCCAGCAGTTAAAATTACAGTTGACTTAGGAAGTTCTCTTGCAAAATCTTCATAATAATTTCTATCAGTCATTCTTCCATCGCAACCTGCCATAACAACAAATTTTGTGATGTCACCATTTTTTACAGCCTCGATTACCTTATCAGCAAGTTCCATAACTTGACTGTGAGCGAAACCTCCCACAATTTTTCCCTTTTCAATTTCTACTGGTGGCTCACAAGTCTTTGCAAGCTCAATTATTTTTGAAAAGTCCTTGTGACCATTACTATCTGCCTCAATGTAAGTGCAGCCAGGATAGCCTGCAGCTCCAGTGGTAAATAGCTTATTCTTGTATGACTCCCTTGGAGGGACAATGCAGTTAGTTGTCATTAGGATTGGACCATTAAAGGACTCAAACTCATCCCTTTGCTTCCACCAAGCATTTCCATAATTGCCAACGAAGTTTTCATACTTTTTAAACTTAGGATAATAATTTGCTGGTAGCATTTCAGAGTGAGTGTAAATATCCACCCCAGAATCTTTTGCTTGTTCTAGTAACATTTCTAAATCTTTTAAGTCGTGACCAGAAACTAGAATACCAGGATTTTTTCTTACCCCAATGTTTACTTCAGAGATTTCTGGATTTCCATAAGTCTTTGTGTTGGCTCCATCAAGAGTCGCCATAGCCCTATAACCCATGTCTCCAGTCTTAAGTGTCAAGGCAATTAATTCATCAAGACTTTTCTCTTCTAAGAGGTCAGCCATAGTTCTTAAGATGAATTTATTTACTTCTTCATCTTCATATCCCAAAACCTTAGCATGTCTTGTGTAGGCAGCCATTCCCTTAAGTCCATAAGTTATTAGTTCCTTCAAACTTCTTAGGTCTTCATTTTCTTCTCTAAGAATCGAAACTTGGTGACTTGCAATTTTTTTGTCGATTTCAGAAAAATCTACAGATGACCAAGCTCCTGCATCGCTGTAAGTTTTTTCTTCTCTCAAAGAGTTCATAAGCTCAATAGTTTCTACAATCCTATTTTTTATTTGCCCGTCATCAAAGTTTGCATTAGTGATGGTAGTAAAGAGGTTTAAAATAACTCTATCAATTACATCCTTATCTTCCCTTTCACTCTTAAGAGCGATCTCAGAAAGTCCCTCAGTGATCCAAATTAAAAAATCTTGGTAGTTAGCAACAGTAGCAGTCTTTCCACAAGCTCCCCTCTTAGTGCAGCCCTTGTTGTTTAAAGTTTCTTGGCATTGGTAACAAAACATATCCATAATCTTCATCCCTTCTATTTTTAAAATTATAAAATTCTCAACTTCTGCTTTTAAAATTTTTAAAATTCTTAACTTCTAAAAGTATTTTAATAGGGAAAGAAAAACTTTTCTGTTGCAAATGCAACAATAAAACAAAAAAGAGACCCCATACAGGGTCTCAACAGACTGATGACAAAGCAGGCAAAAAAGCCTGCT
>NZ_KQ960199.1:0-102135 GCF_001553125.1 Peptoniphilus sp. DNF00840 | reverse complement strand
CTTCCTTTCTTACACTATTTATGGTACTAAAAATCACGGTAAAATATTTCTACCGTGATCTTTTTTTATTTGTCTACAATATACTTTATCTCTGAAATTAAATCATCATCGGATAAGAGTGCAAGACTTTCTTGGTCGCCAAGCTTTCCATAGAAGGTATAGTGAAATTTATTTGTGTCCCTATCTCTTTCTGAGTTGTACATATAAATTGCATCTTCCCCGTCTTTTTTGTGAAACTTAATTAATAAACTTTTATAACCTGGGATTGAAGCATAGGAATATCCCTGGTCCACTACTTGTAAATTTTCCAAGAGACTTATTATTTCCCCTAACTTTTCTTCATTATCCTTAGAAGAAAAAATTTCTCTAGTAGTCATCTTTTCTTCGTCAGTAACTACTTCCACAGATAGGTCTTGAAACTTATAAGTTTCTCCAGTGGAAAATTTTATCTCATGACTTTGGTCCTTCTTACAAGCTGTGAGAAAAATTAAGACTAGAAACAAATAAAATATTTTTTTAAATTTCATATCACACCTACTTTGACAACTTGTTTATTATGGTGTTGATCTCTTCGATTTTCTCGTCAATTTCTTCCTGGCTCTTGGAGTAGGAATCCTTGACGCACCCCCTTAGGTGGGCTGTCAGGACATCCTTATTGATGTTTTTAAGGATGGAGATTGATGCCATGAGTTGGTTGGAGACGTCTAGGCAATACCTGTCCTCTTCAACCATTTTTATCAAGCCATCAATTTGTCCTCTGACAGTTTTTAACTTCCTAAGTTGGACTTCCTTGTCTGCTCTCATTTTTCTATTTTTGCAGAAAAGCCAGCATCTTCAACTGCCTTAACAAGGACTTGGTCTGCAAGGTCCTTGTCAAGTTCTACCCTTGCCTTCTTGTCTTCTAGGCTTACGTCAGCTTCTCTCACTCCGTCAAGATCTTCAAGAGCCTTCCTTACTGATGCCTTGCAGTGGTTACAAGACATTCCTTCAACATTTAAAATCTTTTCCATATTATCTTCTCCTTTATTTTTAACAATTTTATAACCTGCTTCTTCAATGGCATTTTTTATTTCTTCTGGGCTTAGACCTTGGTCTATAAATTCTACAGAAGAGTTTTCGTGGTTTGCCACTGCATTTTTTGCTTTGCCAGTTTTTTCTAGGGCATCAGCAACTCTCTTTTCGCAGTGGCCACACATCATGCCTTCTACTTCTATTCTAGTAATTTTTTCACTTTTTTCCAAATCTTTTTGCTTATCTACCTTTTCTTTTTCTCTTGCAGAATTTGATTCTTCCAAGGATCTTTTCACGCCCCTTGGTTTAAATCTTCTTAACCTCAAGGCATTGTTGACAACAAAGACCGATGACATACTCATGGCAAAGGCTGCAAACATTGGGGAAAGTTTAATCCCAAAAGCTGGGAACAAGAGTCCTGCAGCTATGGGAATTCCAATTGTGTTGTAGAAAAATGCCCAGAATAAATTTTCCTTGATGTTCTTTATTGTTGCCTTAGAAAGTTCAAGGGCAGAAACAACATCTAAGAGGTCAGACCTCATGAGGACCACGTCTGATGATTCAATTGCCACATCTGTCCCATGACCTATTGCCATGCCTATGTCTGCCTTGGCAAGGGATGGGGCATCGTTGATTCCGTCACCAATCATAAGGACCTTCTTGCCAGATTTTTGAATCTTGTCAATTTCCTTATTTTTATCTTGAGGTAAAAGACCTGCAAGGGTTTCGTCAACTCCAATTTCCCCAGCGATTGCTTCTGCAGTTTTTTCATTATCTCCAGTTAGCATAATGATTTTCTTGCCCATGTCCCTTAGAAGCTTAATTGCATCCTTTGATGACTTCTTAGGCAAGTCCTTGACAGAGATTATTCCCATTACTTCCCTGTCATTGGCAAAGTACATAGAAGTCTTGCCTTGACGAGCAAGTTCCTCTGCCTTGGTCCTAAAGTTCTTTAGGTCAATTTTTTCTTCAAGCATGTATTCAAGATTTCCAGCAAGATACTTCTTACCAGCGACCTCTCCATTTAGGCCCCTGCCACTAACTGAATTAAAGTTAGTGATTTCTCCTAAGTTTATGTTTTTTTCTTCTGCGTAATTTAATATTGCAAAAGCCAGTGGGTGTTGAGAATTTTTTTCTAGTGACCCAGCAATTTTTAAAAACTCATCTTGGTCTAGGTCTGTCACAATATCTGTTAGGATTGGCTTTCCTTCCGTAATAGTCCCAGTCTTATCCATTACGATGACATCAATCTTGTGGAGGTTTTCCAAGACTTCTGCATTCTTAAAGAGAAGTCCAAAGTCGGCAGACTTTCCTGTTGCCACCATTATTGAAACTGGTGTTGCAAGTCCTAAGGCACAAGGACAAGAAATAACTAGGACTGAGATGGCAAAGTTAAGGGCATTTTCAAATCCATAACCAAGAGCCATCCAAATGCCAAAAGTTGCTGCAGCAATAATTAAAACTGTTGGCACAAAGATACCGGCAATTTTATCTGCAAGCTTAGCAATAGGAGCCTTGGACTGGTTGGCCTCGTCAACCAACTTTATAATTTGTGAGATAGTTGTGTCTTCGCCGACCTTTTCTGCCTGAAACTTAAAAGATCCCGTTGTGTTAATGGAAGCCGAGATTACCCTGTCGCCCACAGACTTTTGAACTGGAATAGACTCGCCAGTTACTGCCGATTCATCAAGGGATGATGCACCTTCAATAACCTTGCCGTCAACTGCCACAGACTCGCCAGGCCTTACAAGTAAAATATCTCCCACTCTTACATCTTCTATGTTTTTTACGACTTCCTTGCCGTCTTCAAGGACAGTTGCCATCTTTGGGGCAAGGTCCATTAACTTTTCAAGAGATGACCTGGTCTTGTTCTTGGACTTTTCTTCCAAGTATTTCCCCACAGTTATAAGGGTCAAAATCATAGCTGAGGACTCAAAGTAGAGGTTGTCTTTGTAGGCATCTACAAGTCCCATGTCACCATGACCAAAGCCATAAGCCATCATGTAGATGGCAAAGATTCCGTAGACAAGAGCTGCCAAAGACCCAATGGCAACAAGGCTGTCCATGTTAGGCGCCCTGTTCTTGAGACCCTTGAAGCCAGAGATGTAAAAAGCTCTGTTGATGTAGACAACTGGAAGAGCCAAGAGAAATTGCGAGAAGGCAAAAATTATTGCCCCTTCCCTTCTATGAAAGATCCCTGGAGTTGGCAGGTGGACCATGTGACCCATGGCAATATACATTAGGATCAGCATAAAGATGCTAGAAGATATTAGCCTATTCTTAAGAGCTCTCTCCCTGTCATCCACTGGCTTGTCTTGAGATTTCGTTTTCTCTCCAGCTGGGCTTGCTCCATAGCCAATTTTTTCCACAGCTCTTATAATTTCATCGTCATTTATTTTATTTTCATCGAAATTTACCTTCATTGAGTTGGTCATGAGGTTGACGTTGGCAGTGCTTACGCCATCAAGCCTTTCAACAGCCTTGGTTACATTGGCAACACAGGTAGAACAAGTCATCCCCCTGACATCAAATTTCTTTTCCATATTACCTCCCATACCCCCCTAGGGGTGTACTTTGATTTTATCTTAACACTGGTAGAAATTTTTTACAAGTTTTTGATAAGACCTCTTAATATCTTTAAAAAATCGCATAATTTTTATAAATTTTATGCGTATTAATAATTTTTTACGGGAAAAATTTTGATAAATAAAAAAGCTTATGTTGCAGAATAGATGATTCTACTCTGCAACATAAGCCCCGATATTTATCTCTTTGCACCTTTGTTATGGTCTTTCTTGTTTGACTTAGTTTTTTCTCTCCCAGAGATAAGTCATTGGAATTATTAACCTTGCGAAAAATACTAAATCATTCCTGCTTTTTCAAAATGTTTCTTCAATAGTTTCTTAGAAACTACTGCTCCAATCAATCCGCAAATGGCTATTACAATAAGCATTATTACTGTAGTCATAGGAGAAATAATTTTAGTTAATGTTCCTAAATATTCACTCCCAAACATTTTTTCATAAGCTTTAAGTGTTTGATCTGCATAGAAAAGAAAGGGTACATACATTCCACCAAAACCAGAAAGGACACAAAATATCATATATCCAATTGTTAATCCTTTATAATTACCAGTTCCCTTTGTTCTCGCAATCAAGGTGGCTATGATTCCAGCAACTATACAACTGATTATATATGGCGGATAAAAGCCTATAATGCTTGTCAATGTACAAAATAATAAAATCATCCATGGATTTTTCGTTTTTGCTGGAACTAAAAAATAAGCAATTGCTCCAATAATTGACCAGATTGGAACAGCTAATAACATTGTATATGGCGATACAAACAGAAAAGATAATACTCTGTATAAAACCTGTGAGCATAAGACCATTAGTGCTGTAATAATTAAATCTTTAATTTGAAATTTCTTTTTTTCCTCCATAATCATTCTCCTTTTTTTAAATATTTTTTATTTTCATAATGATAATAGTTAGATAAAATGCCACCATTATTACTAACAATAACGTATCAAGCATACGAAATTTGACTTCTGTATAACTAGTTTTTTTACACGAAACTCCAAGTCCTCGTGTCTCAACAGATGCCGACAACTCAGTTGCAGTACATAACATTCGCATTAACATAGGAATCAACATCATTTCATAAACTTTAAAGGGGTGTTTTAAAAATCCAAAGAAAGAAATATCAATTCCTCTCGTCTTAATTCCCTGCTTTATATAAATAATATCCTGTTTTAGAGTGGGAAAAAATCTTAATATAACAGCTAATGGAATGTTTATATAATATGGGATTTTCATATTTTGCAAGGAGGCTAATACTTCAGATATTTCACTTGTTCTAATCATATTTATAGCTGCAAGTGCCAATGTTATAAAACATAGGACAAAATAGTGTATTGTAGTTGAAATAAATAATGGACTTATATCCGCTGCCAAAAACAACACTGTATATAAAGCTAAAAATTTAAAACAAGTTTTGTATATGCCGCTTATCATTCCATATGCAAATACTGACAAAAAAAGTAGAATCTCATACTTTTTACCAGTCAAAGTAAATACTAAAACTCCTATAATTAAAACTTGTAACAACTTAATTCTTGGATCATATCTTACTCCATTTTGTTTGCAAGATTTGTGCATTCTTCATATCCCTCACTCTGTAGTAAAAATCTTTTTATTGTTTCAAACTCACCACTTTTCTTTAAACTGTTCCCTTTGCTAACAGTATTGTTTTCTATAAAAACTGCTTTAGTTGCTACTCTACTTAAAAACTCTAAATCATGAGAAATAACAAAAATCAGTATTCCTTTTTTACGAAGAGTGTTCATGGCTTCAGATACGATTTTCATATTCTCATAATCTAGTCCACTAGTCGGCTCATCAAAAATCATAATTTTTTTATTTGAAGCTATTGCAGCCGCAATAGTAACTCGCTGCTTTTGCCCTCCTGATAAACTTTGCGGATGTCTATTTCTGAATGATGAGATATTCAACAAACTCATCGCATTTTCTATTTTCTCATCATTTTTCTTAATACTCTTAATGCTATCCATAGAACTGAGCATTAACTCAGAAACAACAGAATCGGAGTACAGTTGATAGTCTGCATCTTGCATCACAAAATATACACTTTTATATAACTCCTTTTGCTTCGTAAGTTTACCTTCAATAAAAAATTGTCCACTTCTTGCTTTTAATAATCCTGACATTATTTTTCCTAATGTCGTTTTGCCACTTCCGTTGTGTCCAACTATAGCTACTGTTTCACCAAAATTCCCTTCTAAATTACAATTGCTCAAAACAGAATGATTTACATCATAGGAAAAAGATAAATTTTCCACTTTAAAATCTGCGCTTTGCTTATTAACAATAAGATTATCCTTTAGTTCATATTTAATATTACTTAACTTAAATGTTCGAAGTTTTAATGCCCTAATATCTGAATCATGCAGGTTTTCAATATCATTTTTCTCTAATTCTCTATGAATTTTTCCATCCTTCATTATCAAGCATTTATCTACCAAATTTTTTAAGTAGAACAATCTATGCTCTGAAACAATTACTGTATATCCCTGTTTCTTTAAGCTTTCCATCATTTTCTTTAAGTTAAGAATTGAAGAAATATCTAAATTTGCAGATGGCTCGTCAAAAACATAAATCTTTGGATTCAAAGCTTTTGCAGCTATAATAGCTATCTTCTGTTTTTCACCACTAGATAAAGAAAACATATCCCTATCCATAAGACTTTCTGCTTCAAAATCGTGAAATGCACAATTCACTCTATCTATCATTTCATTTCTATCTATCCCATAATTTTCAAGAGCAAATGCCACTTCATTGGTACTATTCGTTGTAAAAAATTGACTTCGTGGATTTTGAAATATAGATGCAATATTTTTACCCAGCTCTCCGGGAGTGATGGTTTTTATATTATTTCCTATTACTTTTACACTTCCAGTTAAACTCCCTTCAAAGAAATGAGGAATCAAGCCATTTATCAATCTTGTAACAGTTGTTTTCCCTGAACCAGATTGACCAGTAAGCAATACAAATTCTCCTTCTTTAATTTTAAGATTTATATTCTTTAGACACCCTTCTGTTTGTGTCCCGTAATTGAAACTTACATTGTCAAACTCAATAACTACATCTCTCATTTCATCACCTATATTTGCCAACCAATAGATTTTTTTCTAATTTCGATGAAATGTTTATATACTCCATCTTGACTAATTAGTTCCTTATGATTCCCTTCTTGTACAATTTCCCCTTTATCAATAACAATAATTTGATCTGCTCCTCTTACCGTAGATAATCTATGTGCAATGCTAATGAGAGTTTTATTTTTTGTTAACTCATTAATTGCACTAATTAACATATACTCGTTTTCAGGATCTACGCTTGATGTTGCCTCATCAAGTATAATAATTGGAGCATCCTTAAGAATTGCTCGTGCAATTGAAATTCTCTGTTTTTCTCCTCCGGATAATGTTGATCCGCCTTCACCAACAACAGTATCGTACCCATCACTAAGACTTGTTATAAAATCGTGGCAACAAGCTTTCTTACAAGCCTCAACCACCTCATCATGTGTTGCGTTTGGATTCCCGAATTTTATATTGTTTTCAATAGTATCATTGAATAAATAAACCTTCTGAAATACCATGCTGATATTTTGTAATAGACTTTCAGAAGTAAAGTCCTTAACATTATGTCCTCCAATAAATACTTCACCTTTATTAACATCCCAAAATCTTGCTATAATATTACAAAGGGTTGTCTTTCCAGAACCTGAAGCACCCACAATAGCCAAACTGCTATTCGACTTTATCTTCAAATTTATATTCTTCAAAATCTCTTTTTTGCCATATCCAAAACAAACATCTTTCAATTCAATATCATAGGAATTCAAGGCAATTTCTTTTCCGCCCTCATCAAGCGAAGGTATATCTGAAACATATTCCAGCCTATTAAGTTGTGTTGCAAGCATCCTACTTAAAAAAGCTCCATCACTGACCAACTCCAATTCCAAAAAAATCAGAAAGGCAGATACTATAAACATCAGTGCATATGAAAGTGGAATTTGTGAATTCATATATAAAACCGTAGCAACAAACACTAAGGCACAACTTGCTACCTTGAAAATCATTTCATATAATTTCATTAAATAAGCTGAACCTTCATTGACCTCTATATCAACTTCGCATTTCCTCATAAAAGCTTTTTCAACTTTATTTTTTCCATCAGTTCCTTTTTTAAAAGAACGAAGTACTGAAATTCCTCTAATATACTCAATTGCATCAGTAACAAGCATTTCTTGTGAGTCTTGCATTATAGGAGAATATTTTTCGGTTTTCTTTGCGATTAATTTAAGAACAACTATTCCAAGGATTATCGCAATTAAAGACACCATCCCTACCGGGAAACAAAAGATTAATAACATGATTGTCATAGTTAGAGCTTGGAAAAATCCACCAACAATAAAGTTCATCGCAAGCATCGCCATAGCTTCTAAGTCGGAAATAGTTGTCGTTAGAACAGCTTGAATTGTCCCTAAGTTTTTTTCTGAAAAATATCCCATGGGAGCTTTTTTTAATTTTTCCCCTATCTCAATTCTTTTATCCTTGAAAATTTCATAACCTGATGCACTTAATTTTCTATCACAAAGATATTGAAAAATAAATCTGCCGAATATACTCACAGCTACAATCGCTGTCGCCTGCATAATAATAGTCATATTCAGCTGTTCAAGATTAATCATAATCAGTAAAACCGCCAACAGCATCAAGGAAACGAATAATGATTTTAATCCACTAAATATAAGACCAAGAATTACATTTTTTTTATACTTTCCTGATATTTTTAATATACGTTTTACAATGCTAATCATTTACAACGCCTCCTTTTCGTTATCTAATCCGCCTACATAATTTTTCCACAAGGAAGCATATACTCCATCTTTTTTCACAAGATTTTCATGAGTTCCATTCTCTACAATTTCCCCATCTTTCATAACAAGGATTGTATCAGCATTTGTAATAGTAGAGAGTCTGTGAGCAACCACTATCAGAGTCTTTCCCTCAATGAGTTTGTTGATTGCACTTTGAATGAGATATTCATTTTCTGGATCTGCAAATGCAGTTGCTTCATCTAAAATTATTACCTTAGATTGTTTTAACATTGCTCTTGCAATCGTAATTCTTTGCCTTTCCCCACCAGACAAAGAACCTCCTGCATCACCGACTTTTGTGTTATATCCATTTTCAAGTTCCATAATAAAGTCATGGCAAGATGCAGCTTTAGCAGCCTCAATAACCTCATCATCACTTGCAGTTGGTTTCCCCATTTTTATATTTTCTTTTATACTTGTATTAAACAAGAAATTGTCTTGAGCAACATAGCTTATCTCATTTGTTAGCTGTTCAAATGGAATTTCGGGTATTTTCTTTCCACCGTAATAGATACTTCCATTGGACGGATCCCAAAAACCAGCCATAAGTTTTGCTATTGTAGATTTTCCAGAACCTGAATTTCCTACCAATGCGGTTACTGTATTTGGTTTTAATTCAAAGTTTATATTTTTTAGCACAAGTTCCTTATCATATGCAAATGAAACATTTTCAAAACGATAGAGAGTGTCATCAAAGATTACCTTCTCTTTTGGTCTTTTAAGTTCCTCTTTAGATAGAAATTCCTCTATTGCGTCTAAACTTGCCTTAACCATGTTGAATTGCTCAGAATATTTACCGATTTTCATTAAATGTGCAATAAAACCAATAGGCAGTATAATGCACACAATAAAGCTTGATAACGATATTTTTGAATTCATATACAGATATGCACCAATCGGCAAAGTTCCTAAAAGTGTGGATGGCATAACTGCTTGAACAAATGCTGACCATAACCAACTTTGCTTCCACCAGGCAAGTGTACTATCACGAAAGAAGTTAATTGCGTTCGTAAATTTTTCATAAGAAGAAGCACTGTGGTTAAAAGCTTTTATGACCTCAATCCCATTAATATATTCAACCAAAGTACTATTCATATTATTTTGAGCTGTGGTATATGTTTTGCTTCTAAACTCAAAATCCTTCATCATACCTATATATCCAAGCATTCCTAAAGGAATTGTAAGTAGCGAAGCCAATCCCATCCTATAGTCCAAAGCAAAAATCAAAACCAAAAATAAAATAGGAGATACTATACTTGATGTTATCTCCGGCATAAAATGAGCCATTGAATCTTCCAGCTTAGACACTGTATCTACAATTAAATTTTTAAATTTACCTATAGGAGTATCTATCATTACACCCATAGGTACTCTTAGCATTTTTTCAGCTACTAAACTTCGTATATTTTTTAAAATATGAAATGTTGCTTTGTGTGAGGTTATTGTTGAATATAAAGTAAAAATACCTTTTAAAATTTGTCCACACAAAGCTATAAGTGTTAAACACAATACAGTTCTAAATGACACTTCAGATTGATATATTTTTTCTATCAATTTTGCTATTGCTAAAAAAGGAATCATTCCAAACACTTCACCTATGGTCGCTAACAAAATTGATTTGTATAATTGTTTTTTCTCGCCATCAGCGTATTTAAGCAACTCTGAAATGGCATTTTTATTGTTACCTTTCAAGAAAATACCCCCTACAAACAGATGATCAATTAGTTATAACTAACCCTTTGAAAAAATTTATTTGTTGTTTTTCCTCAATAAGCCTTGCCAACCATAATATTGAAAAACAACAATGCTTCTAATATATTCGCTAACATTATCATATGGTATATCATGAAGAACACACTCGCATAGAGATGTAATATAGCCTTTTGTAATGACATGTACTTCAAACTCTTTAATTTCTGTGTTAATTTGCTCTTGTTTAGCGTTGAAAAGAATCAACTTGATATTTTTAGCTGTATATCTTTCAGTAATATCCTCAATAAAGTTTTCTACTTGCGTACCTTTGCTACACTCAAAAATCAGCTTAAAGTTATCAAAGTGTGCATACATATAATCAACAAATTGCATTGTTTCTAAAAATAAATTTTCTATAATAGCTTCATCATCGACTAAATCAGAGTCTGTCATAATAGTTTTATGTTCGCTCCTTTTTTCAACATCAGAAACAACATCTAATGTGTGATTATATACCTCTTCAATTAGAGCAAAAAATAAGGCTTCCTTATTTTTGAAATGACGATAAATAGCTCCTGTAGTTACTTTCGCTAATTTAGCAATTTCAACTACCTGTGCATTTTCAAATCCTTTGCTTAAAAATTCCCTTTTAGCACATTCTAGAATTCTATTTCTTGTTATATCCGAGCAATAAGACATCTAACTTTCACCTCTTATTTTCTTTTTGATAAATGTTTTATCTTCGATAATTATATTATCATTTTTTTTGATTTTTTGTCAATATATCACCACTTCTATAAATTATCATCTGAACCCTTTACAAGTACCCCACCCTTTTCAAAAAATTTGATTTCTCCTGTTGTTTGCCGCTTGCTTTACGTTTCAAATGATTTTGATGAAGTCTGTCTTTTTTCTCATTGATTTTTAGTTCTTGTCTTAATCGTTCTTCTTCAGTTAATTCTTCCTTTGACAGTTCATAATTTTCGATAAAGTTGTAAATGATAAACTAAAAGTGGTCCAATAATCGATTAATTCTAATCGAAAAATGGTCCACTTGTTTTAGTTTATTCTCCGTATGTAAAATATAGATACGAGAGGTATGTGAGGTGATTAATTTAATGGACAAGCATGCAATAATAAGACTTAAAAACAAGTATATTCAAATAGAGAGGCTGCGAAGATTCTTAAGATTAACAGAAAGACAGTGGTTAAATATTGGAATGAGTACAAGGATAATGTAAAAAAATTAGATAATCCTAACTTAGATAGGGCCTCGATCCAAGAAAAATAGCAAAGGCTCCTTCCTACAATTCTTCTAACAGTAAGAAAGTTAAATATACAAAGGATCTTGATGACTATCTAGATGAGATCCTAGCTATGGAAAAAAGGAATAATATAAAGTCGGTTTCGGAACAATAAAAAATGGCCTAGCAAAAGCTAAACCATTTCACTTCTTATTATTAAATTTTAAAAATTTATAAATCCCAAGACCTTACATCTTAAATAGAATTTCGTTTTCTATATAGATATGTCTTCTCATATCCTCGTCAAGTTCTCCCATAAGCTTGTTGAGTTCCTTGATTTCTGGCTCTTCTGCATTCATCTTGTAGTCACGAGTTAGGTATTTGATCCTGTCAAAGAGTCCAATAGTCTTTTCGTGTTCTGCAAGTAGGTTTTCAAAGTCAACCTTCTTGCCTGCAAGTGCATCCTTGAATTCATATTCTTCTTCACTGGCAAAGTGAGAAATAAGTTCTGCCTTGATAAGAAGAAGGACTTCATAGATTACAAAGAGTTGTTCTCCTCTTTCCCTGTAATATTTTTTGATTGCTCCCCTAAAGATTTCGTCGATTTTTTCTGTTGTAGCAAGCTCTTTTGGGTGAATTTCTTCTACAATGTAATGGATTATCTCTTCCTTAGACATCTTTCTAAGCCTATCCATATCCTTGAAGTCAGCTTGACCTTCAACTTTTTTTATAAATAGGTCGTAGTCTTCCCCTAGAGACTTTAAGGCATCTTCAAGGCTTTCCATAGCTATAAAGTCGTATTCTCCTCCAAGCTTTTGAATTTCCTTTAAGACTTTTGGGTTTTCCATTACCGCAGCTTCAACTGTCATATTTCTTTCTAACATACTTCCTCCTAATTATTTATAGAGTTTAAAAAACCTCTTACTTCCTCTTCACTTGTCCTGTAATTTGTCACAAGCCTAATAATGGACTCCTTGGCATTTTCTATTTCAAAAATATTTTCTTTTTTCAATTTTTCAATTTCTTCTGGGTTTGATTTTATAAAAACTTGATTGGACTCGCCAAAGACTGGGTCCCTTCCCAGATCTCTTAGACCGTCAACAAGCATTCTTGACATGTCATAGGCCCTCTTGGCATTTTCATAATAAAGTCCATCTTGGAATAAGACCTTGAAGGATAGACCAATTAAGAAGGACTTTGCCATCATGGCTCCCCTTTGTTTTAAGTAATATCTAAAATCCCTTTTCAAATTTTCATCTAAAATTACCAGGGCTTCACCGAAGATTGCCCCGTTTTTTGTTCCACCAATGGAAAAGATGTGAGAATACTTGGCGTAGTCAGCTAAGCTACTAGAATTTGCAGCCATGGCATGGGCAATTCTCGCTCCGTCAATATAAAGATATAAATTCTTTTCCTGACAAACTTCAAAAATTTCTCTGATTTCATCTATGGAATAGACTGTTCCCACTTCAGTAGTTTGAGAAATGTAGACAACTTTTATCTTTACGTCAATTTCTCCTGGCTGGTCATCTATAAATTGTCTAATTTCATCAGCTCTTAACTTGCCATCAGATGTCTCTAGAGTCACAACCTTGTGGCCTGTGGCTTCGATAGACCCAGTCTCATGGTGGGTTATGTGGCCTGTTGATGCAGATAAAACTCCTTCATAGGGTCTAAGACCAAAGGTCGTCGCCAAAATATTTGTTGCAGTCCCCCCAGACACAAATTCAATATCTGCTTCCCTTTCAATTTCTCTTAAAATTAAATCTCTAGCTTCCTTGGAAATTTCATCAGTCCCATAACCAGAAAGCTTTTTATCAAAAATCTTCTCTATCTCTTGATAGATTTCCTTGGATCCAAAATCACTGTAATCATTTCTAAAATTATTCATAAGCCACCTCACCCTTTTATTACCCCTTATTATATAATATATGTAATTTTTTACCAAATAGGGTACAATAGGAAATGAGGTGTTATAATGAACAGTCACGGCGCAAATGTTTTTGAAATTGCGAAAGATGAAGGCATAAAAATTGAAGACATTAGGGATTTTTCTTCCAACATAAATCCACTGGGACCATCTAAGAGGGCTCTTGAAAGTCTTAAGGAAAATTTAAACTTACTTTCAACCTATCCCGACGTGGACTACGTGGACTTAAAAAAAGCTATATCTTCTTACGCATCTTGTGATGTTAAAAATATTGTACTGGGACTTGGGTCTACAGAGATTTTAAAGGATGCAATCCACTATTTTGCTCCAAAAACTTCTATGATCCTATCGCCTTGTTACTCTGAGTATGAGAGGGAGTTAAGGAAAATTTCTTCCTACATAATCCAATATAATTTAGAAGAAAAAAATGATTTTAAAGTAAATCTTGATGAGCTTATAAAAATTATAAATGAAAAAAATGTTGAGTTTTTAATTTTTGCAAATCCCAATAACCCTACAGGAACAATTTTAACAAGATATGAAATAGAAAGAATTTTGAAGGAAACTAATGCAAGGGTCTTGGTGGACGAAACCTATATTGAGTTCACAGACATGGAGACTTTCTCCTCTTCATCCTTGACAAAGTCCTATGACAAGTTAATTGTCGTAAGGGGGACTTCTAAGTTCTTTGCCCTTCCTGGCATAAGACTTGGCTATGGACTAACATCAAATCATGAACTTTTGAAATTTTTTAAGGACAAGGAAGTCCTATGGCAGATTAATTCTGTGGCAGAAATCTGCGGCAAGGTCATGTTCTCTGATGAGGCTTATATAAAGGAAGTCCACGACTTTGTAAGAACTCGCAGAGTAGGTCTTTACAAGAAACTTGCAAAAATCAAAAATCTAAGAGCCTTTGAATCCTATGGCAACTTTGTTTTGGTAAAGATTTTAAGGGGACCTGATGCAAGAAAACTTCGTGGAAGATTAATGAAGAAGGGTCTTGTAGTAAGAAACTGCGACACTTTTAAAAATTTAGACAAATCATATTTTAGATTTTGCATCTTAGATGACGATGCCAACGAAAGACTAATAGAAAACCTAAGGGAAATTTACCAAGAGGTGAAATAAATGAAAAAAATAAAAAATCTACTTTTAAGCCTTGGTCTTATACCACTTTTGATAAGTCCAACCCTAGCGGCTAATGAGAAAGTCACACCTCAGGTGACTGAGATAAGGGTTGAAGAAGTTAAGGCAAGGTCAGAAGATAAAAATCCACAAAATACCTTGGACAAAAAAATCGAAGAGGCCCACGAGGTCAAATCAAAACCTGATTCCAAGAAAAGTCCATCTCCTTCCTACTCATCTTGGGCTGTAAGGGACCTTAGCGATGCCCAATTTATGGGAATCCTCCCAGCCAAGACCTTTTATGAAGGAAAAGACTTTAAAAAACCTGTAACTCTTGAAGATGCGAGAGAAACTTACAAGCTTTCTAAAGAAAAAATCCAATCCTATGGAATTAAAACTGGAGGCGACTTTGCCTTCAAGGACCTAAGTCGTCTTGAAGCCTTAAATTCAATTTCAAAACTTTTAAACAAAAAGGTCTTTGACATAAAGGACCTAAGAGATTCAAAAATATTTTTGGGTTCATCTGATGAAAAATACTTAAAGGAAAAAATCCCCTTCCAAGAGATGGTTTGCCTCTACAGAAGGGCTGTTAATAAGACCCTCCAAGATAGTGGCAAGACTTCTAAGGGCTTCTTCTATGAAGTCAACAACAAGGGAAATAAAATTTACATGCTAGGATCTATCCACGTAGGCAGAGACTGGCTCTACCCCATTGACGAAGGAATTTTAAATGCCCTAAAGTCCTCTGACAAAATTTTTATGGAAATTGACACCACAAATAAAAAAGAAGCTAAGAAGATGGAAGAAAAACTTTATTACAAGAATGGAAGAACCTTAAAAGATGACCTTGGCGATGAACTCTATGCAAGAGTCCTAAGGATCTTCAAGGGCTTTGGCTTAACTGAAGACAAACTAATTAAGCTTAAGCCATGGGCAGTTTACAACACCCTATCTGTTGACCCAAGGCTTGATGCTCCTAAAGCATCCTTTGGAGTCGAGTCCTACTTTGTTTCCATGAGTCTCTTAAATAAAATTGAAATTGGAGAGCTCGAGTCTATGGAGTTTCAAGCAAATCTCCTTGCAAACTTTGACCAAGATGCCTATATAAAGATGATTGAATCTATAACTAGCGAGATTGAGCGAAATGGTTACAAGAATATAAATGATGGAGTAGACAAGATGCTCACTGTTTGGTCAGCAGGCGACAGGGATAAGATGAAAAAAATTCTTTCAAGACCTGGAGATGAAGCCTCAGAAAAATTTAACGAGGTCCTCTTAAGTGAAAGGGACAAGAAGATGGCAGAAAAAATTGACGCCATGTTAAAGAAAGATGGAAAAAACACCTACTTCATCCTAGTTGGATCAGCCCACCTTGTACCAGAAAATTCTGTAACAGGAATTTTGAAAAATATGGGCTATAAGGTAATTGAAAAGTAAAAATTTCTAAAAAATAAGACGAGGTCATACGACTTCGTCTTTTTATGTGGGTTTTTATAAACTTTTAAATTATCTAAAATAAATTATTTGCCAATCATTTCTCTCAAGATGACTTCGTCTGTCTCTCTCATGCCTTCCATTGCTATGTGACCCACAGTTTTTATCATCTCGTCTATGTCACCCTTGACAATTCCGTCGCCTGCCTTAAAAGAATTACCTGACTTGGCTTGCTTGTATGCTAAGAATCCCATCTTTAGGCTTGATGCAATTTTAATGGCACAGGATTCTTTTGCACCATCACAAATTAGACCAGAGTTTGTTGCAAGGGCATTGGTTAAAGTTTCCTTGATTAAATTCTCATCTTCATCTTCCATAAAGGCAAGACCGCAAACTGAAGCACAACCTGCAGACACAACTCCGCAGTAGGCTGACAGCTCCCCAATCCCCTCTTTTATATAAAGTCCAATTAAGTTGGCAAAAATTAGGCCCCTATAAAGTTTGTCTTTTCCAATGTTATGGTCCTTGGCATAAATAATTATTGGTACTGAAACTGTGATCCCTTGGTTGCCTGATCCAGAGTTTATGACAACAGGTTTCTCGCAGCCAGACATACGGGCATCTGACCCTGCAGCTGCATAAGCCACAAGCTTTTCAGAGTACTTAACTCCTGCTTCTTCTAGGACCATCTTACCAATATTTGCTCCCCAAGGATTTTCAATCCCCTCCTTGGCAATGGCGTAGTTGTATTCAATTTCCTTATCCAAGACGTCCACTATGTCATCATAATTTCCATTTTTTGCAAAGTCATAAATTTTATCAAAGGTCAGATCAACCTTGCCCTCTTCTTCCTCACGATCTTCCTTTTTCTCAAAGAGAACTTGGTCATTTAAACTTTCAAAAATAATATTTGTATGGAAGTCCTTTATCACTACACGAGATTTCTTACTAGCTTTCTCCAAAACTACATCAATATATAGCCCTTTGATTTCATGTACAAGTTCTATATCCACAAGTCCTTTTTTTATCAAATCATCTAATATTTCTAGTTTACTTTTATCAACATCAGATAGGACTTCAAGTTCTTTTGTGTAGTCTCCTAAAAAAGCTCCTGCCGCAAGAGAAATTTCTATTCCCTTTCTTCCATCAGTTCCTGGCACCTTAACGCTATTAACATTTTTAATAATATTGCCCGATAAGCTTGCCTTTATTTTATGAGGGTCTTCTCCTAAGATGCATCTTGCACGGCTAGCTGCAAAAGCCAAGGCTATGGGCTCAGTACATCCAAAGGCCGGCACCATTTTTCCCCTTAAATATTTATTGTAGTCCATAAAATTCTCCTTATTTATTCTCTATATTCATTATAACAAAAGGAGATAAGCTTTTCTCATTATTAAATTTATTATTATAAATTTATATCTCTTTATTAAGAAATAGATTTTATAATTTTATTTGTGTATAATAATAAATAGGAAAACATTTTTACAAAGGAAATATCGCAGTGAAAAAAGATAGAAAGAGCTTACTTGTTTTCATAGTAATGGTAAGTATAATATATGGAATTCTACAATTTTTTGGCATAACTTGCCCCATTAAATTTATGACTGGCATATCTTGCCCAAGTTGTGGGATGACTAGGGCCTATCTTAGTCTACTAAGATTGGACTTCAAGTCAGCCTATTATTATCATCCCCTATTTGTACTCCCAGCCCTTGGACTTATTATTTATATCTTTAGGGACAAGTTTTCAAAAAAATTTTTAAGGGGCATAGAAGTTTCCTTTGTTCTTGTATTTTTAATTGTATATGTTTTTAGGATGATGGACCCAAAAGACACCATCGTTGTTTTCAGACCCTATGAATCCATCTTCTACAAGATTTTTATATTTTTGAAAGAATTGATGAGGTGACTTATGTTTTGTATTAAGTGTGGCAACAGGCTAGGCGAGCACATGAAGTTTTGCGACCAATGTGGCGCTCCTGTTCCAGTAGATCCTGATGAAGTTGAGGCCAAAAAAGAAAATTTAAAAGATTTTAAGCCTCCAATAATTAATGAGGATCCCATGGACCTAGTGCCTGAAGAATTTGAAGAAAAGCCTTCTGAAAGTGAAAAAGTTAAAGAAGAAATTGCTGAAGAGATTAAGGAAGACTTAAATCTTTCAAGAGAATCACAAAAAGAAAACTTGTTTAAAGAAGAAAAAGTAGAAAAAGTAGAAAAAGTAGAAATAGTTGAGGCTCCAAAAATTTTAGATGAACCTCTTGATGAAAGAGTAAAAGCTCCAGAGATCCTAGATATAGAAGAGGACAAGGCGACTCCAAAGCTTGAAGTTCATAAGGAAATAATAAGACCAGAGAAAGATTTAAAAGAAAACTCTTCACAAGGTCAAAAAGTAAATGAAGAAAAGACTTACAAGGAAGACTCCTCTTACGATAAAAGAGAAAACTATAATGGAAAGACTAGTTTAAGTCCTGTAAAAATAATCGCTCTAGTCTTTATGATTGTGACAGGCATTGCCTCTATAGCAACAGTCCTTGCTTTCTTTGGATTTTTCTTCTCATTTATAGGAGGTTTATTATGATGGGATTTACAAATTTTTTATATTTTTTAATTAGTCTGCCCTTCCTAGGAGGTATGGCTATATCCTTGGTTTTTATGACCTTCTCCCTATTTTCAATTTTTAAAAATTGGAACACTGGCAAGAACAAGGAATTATTTAATGGTCTTTTAATATCAGGTATATTTTTATTAATTACAAATATATTTTTATTCATAATTTCCAAGATTTTTTACGGTGGCTTCTATGGTAATTTTTACTTAGTTATTGTTGCACTTATAGTTATAGCCCTTATATACTTTATTGGAAACAGCAAGGAAAAAATTTATCCTGATAATTACTTTTCAAATATCTCTGATGTAGAATTTTTAAAAAGAGAACTTAATAATACTATTAATGTTTTTATCTCAGTGTTTGACAAGAGCAAGAGTGATTTCCAAGAAAAATCTGAAGCCAAAAAGGCTCAAAAGTTTGAAAGTTATAAAAATCAAAATACTTATAACAATAATAACAACTATAACAACAATTATAATAACGACTATAATAAGGCAGGCTCCTACAATACTTACAACAATTATGGAGGAAATCTTGGTCCAGCTCCCTTTAGGGGCTATGTAAAAGACGACTGGTCTTTTCTATTATATGTACTTTTATGCTTTATAACTTGTGGATTTTATCAATTGTATTTTGTCTACAAGATTTCAGATAGCATAAATATAGTTTGTGATGGTGACGGAGAAGAAACAAGTGGCCTTATGAAATTCTTTTTCTTGGGAATAATAACTTGTAACATCTATTGTTTATTCTGGGAATTTAATGTAATGAATAGGATTCAATCCAATGCTCCAAGATACAATAGGTACACCCAAGACAATGGATCTTCCTTCTTGTTATGGCTTATCATTGGATCAATCTTCTGCGGTTTAGGAATCTTTTTTGCATGGTATATTTTCATCAAAAATTTAAATCTAATTTGTAAAGCCTACAACATGGAATATGCCAATGCTAATTAATTTATAAGTTAACAAAAAATTAGACCTAGATTAAATTCTAGGTCTATTTTCATCATCTTTTCTTTTTGAAAAATTATTATTCTGCTAATAATTTTTTTCCATAATCATCTGCGTAGAAGGCAGCTTCTACAAATTTTTCTTCACTTAGAGCTTTTTCTGATTTTTGCCATTCTGTTGTGTCGTAAACTTTCTTTGCCATTTCTCTTACGTCTTCTCTTGTCAAACCAATTTCTTCTAGGGTTACTGGCAAGCCGAGCTTCTTGTTAAATCTTGCAAGTTTTTCAAATTCTTCATAGTTTTTGTCGTAGGCATGAAGAACTAAAACGCCATAGGATACTAGGACTCCGTGAAGGTATTCTCCATCTCTCTTTACTGATGTTGATACGTTGTAAAATACATGGGCAAGAGATGAATTGTAATAATACTTATCTCCATTTGTTAGGTTTGATACATAGCCAGTGTTAACTAGGATATCTGTAGCAACTTCTTCTACTGCCTTTGATGCCTTGTTTTCTCTTACGTCCTTAAGTCCTTCTTCTCCATATTTTAGGAAGGGTTCTTGACAAGTCTTGGCAATGCTTACTCCCATATTGGCTACGAAGTCTAGGTCCTTTAGTCCCTTTGTTGCAAAGAGAACTTCTGGTTGTTTGCTAAGTCCATCGCCAATGCCTGCCCAGAAATATTTTTCAGGTGCTTCAGCTATTGTTTCTACTTCAACAAACATATGGACTGGAGCTGGGATTAACTCATATCTTAGGAAGGATCCGTCATCGTTATAAACTACTGCAATTGCTGTACCACCTGCACAGTTGGAGCAAATTGTTGGGAAGGACATAGCTGGTTTATTTAAGAAACCTGCAAGAACTTTTCCTGTGTCTAGTGCCTTTCCTCCTCCTACTGCAAAAATAACATCTGCCTTTTGGACTTCTTCCTTTTCCATTAGGGCATTAACGTTGTTTAGGGTACATTCATGTCCATAAACGAATTCGCCAAGGACTTCTACGCTTGATCCATTTAGGCCATCTCTGATTTTTTGTGAAACTGCTGCAAGGGCTCTCTTACCTCCAACTAGGACAACTTTCTTGAAGCCGTATTCTTCAACTAACTTGCCTAGTCCTTCATATCCTCTTTGTGATACACTGTAATTTGTCATCTTAACTGTTCTCATCTTTTTTCTCCTCTGATTAATCTAATACAAATTCTTTTCTAACTTCTGGTTGTAAATATTTTTTATTTTTATAAAGTCCTACTGTTGTAAAAGGAAGGACTACAAATAATATTGCTATATAGCCACAATAACCGTAACCGTATTTTATTATATTTGTAAGACCTGCCATTGATATTGCCATTGATAGGACAAGTATTCCCACTGCTAGTCCAAATCTTCTAAGTTCTAGGGATTCAACTTTTCTTAGAGCTTTTGAATTTTCAAATCTTGAAACAAAGCCAAAGATTATTGAAACTCCAGAAGACAATAGGCAAAGTACAAGGGATATCACATAAAATACAGTCATCCACTTATAGCCCATGGCATTTGTAGATGTAAGTGTTGGTATAACTTCGCCTCCTTCTAGGCCTGTGTAGTAACCTCTCCAAACTAGGAGCATAAGGACTGAAAGTCCAAGTGCCAAGGAGTTTATTAGGCAAGATAGTTTCATTGATTTTGAAACTTCCCTCTCGCTATTTAAAACTCTTGAACAGGAAATCATTGAAGGTATCTGCACACATTGAAATCCTGCATAGATAAATCCGTTAAATATCGCCTTGTCTAAGTTTGAAAAACCAGTTTTTTCGAAGTTACTTGTGACAACTCCTACTAGGTCTCCCTGAAATGATCCAACTAGATAGATTAAAACTGAAGTAACAAGGATCACAATTCCCATTAGTGTTCCCACATTTCTAACAAGTTTTTCGCCAAAAATTGCTAACATAAGAGTTAATACACTAACTCCAAGGACAGACAAGCCATAGTTGAAATTAAAAAATTCCTTTAGGGCTGAAGCTGATCCTGATATTGTACTTGCTATTACCATCACTACCATGATGTAGTAAAATCCTTCAAAAACAAGTTCTAACTTGTCAAAGGGATGGTAGAGGGTTTCAAAAAGTTCCTTGTAGGACTTTAGACCTCTTGAGTTATACATTACAATTGCTTCTTTGAGGGTCCAAGTTAAAAGGACCATTGCAATCACAGCTGACACAAGTCCACTCCAACCAAGCTTTACAAAATATGTATTTGCTTGATTACCTGTTGCAAAACCACCACCAGCGTGTGATGCAAAAAGTACAAATGCTATTGACATAGCGGGCGACATTCTTACTAACTTCTTTTTCATTTTTTTCCTCCCTGGCACCTAATAAAAAAAACCTCGTCTCTAATACAAAGAGACGAGGCTAATAAGCTCGCGGTACCACTCTAATTCATCTTAATGATGCACTTATCCAATAATGAACTTCTCTGTAACGGGAGATCCCGAAAATACTTACTTATTTCAGTATTTTAGTTCAGTGGGGATTTTTCGGTAAATTCAATTTCTTGCCTCTCAGCTAATGGCAATTCTCTGTAAAAACATTCTTTACTTACTTTTCCACTTCATGACTTTTTAAATCACTATGAAAATTTATAGCTTTTTTAAATCGTTGAACATATATTAATGAAATTTTTTTAATATGTCAATAGTTTTTTTTAAATTATTTTTAATAATTTAAAATATTGTTTATTAAAAGCTCAAAACTTTCATATCTAAAAGTGTTTCTGTCTCTTTATTTTTTTATTTTTTATCTTAATTTTTAATTTTTGATCTTAACTAAAAGTAATTTAGGTTGAAAATCTGCTTGTAAATACTTTTTGTTCTTGTAATAACCTACTGTAATAAAAGGAAGGACTATGAAACTTATAGCGATATAGCCGCAATAGCCATAGCCGTATTTTATTATATTTGTAAAACCTGCCATTGAAATAAACATTGATAGGATTATTACAAAAAGAGCAAGTCCAAATCTCCTAATACCAATAGATTCAATTCTAGAAAGTTTTTTTGAATTTTCAAATCTTGATACAAATCCAAAAATTATTGAAAGTCCTGTTGATATCAAACAAATTATTAAAGAAGCAACATAAAATTTGCTCATCCATCCAATGCCTATAGCCCTTGTAGATGTAAGAGTTGGTATGACTGCTCCACCTTCTACTGAATTGTAGTACTTGCTCCAAGATAAAAGCATGACACAGGAAAGTACAAGAGCCACTGTGTTAATAATAAATGAAATTTTCATAGACATACTTGCTTCTCTTTCATCCTTTAACACTCCCGAGCAAGATATAACTGATGGGATTTGAACACATTGGAAGCCTGCATAAATAAATCCACTTACAAGAGCCGGTCTTAAATTTTTAAATCCTTCTGTGTAAAAATTTAAGCTAATTTGATGAATAAAATCTCCCTTTATACTTCCAACTATAAAAATCAAAATTGAAGTAAAAAGAATAATGATTCCCATAAAGCTTCCCATTCTTCTAACAAGTTTTTCTCCAAAAATACTTATTACCAAGATAAAAGAGCTGACAGCTACTACAGATATGCCATAGCTCCATCCAAAAAATTCATACATAGCTGAAGCTGATCCTGAAATTGAAGATGCAATAGCCATAATAATCATGATGTAGTAGAAAAACTCAAATACAATTTCTAACCTATCAAAGGGATGGTAAAGTGTTTCAAATAACTCCTTGTAGGACTTTAGACCTCTTGAGTTGTACATAACTATAGCTTCCTTAAAGGTCCAATTAAGTAAAATCATGGCAAGGACTGCTCCAATAATTCCTGACCAACCAAACCTAATAAAGTATGTATTAGTTTGATTTCCAGAAGCAAAGCCTCCACCAGCATGAGTGGAAAACACTAAAAAAGCAATTGAAAACACGCCCGACATTCTTGCAAATAATTTTTTCATCTTTTTTCCTCCTTGGGCACCTAATAAAAAAAACCCCGTCTCTTTATATACAAAGAGACGAGGTTAATAAACTCGCGGTACCACTCTAATTCATCTTAATGATGCACTTATCCAATAATGAACTTCTCTGTAACGGGAGATCCCGAAAAAACCTACTTATTTCTGTTCAGCCTTCCTGTTCCGTGGCTAGTGTTCAGTAAATTCCTTAATTTGCCTCTCAGCTAATGGCAATTCTCTGTAAAAAATTTCTCTACCTACTTTTCCACTTCAAAACATTTGAAATAAAAATTAAATTCTTCATCCAAAAGAATTTTTTTAATTTAAGTGGTATTTTAAATAATTTAAATTAAAATGTCAACAGTATTTTCAAAAAAAATTTTAATATCCTAAAAAATTGTTTAAAATAAATACAAATTTACTTCTTAAAAGTCCATAAAATCAATAAAGTCCTAATTTTATAAAAAAATAAAAACCAGATCTACTTTTTAAATAAATCTGGCTTGTACTTAAACATTAATTTAAAAAAATTACAAAACTATTTTGCCCAATTCATAGAATATTTTACAGCTTCGTGCCATCTTGCCATCTTTTTATTTCTCTCATACTCATTCATTTCTGGATCGAAGCACTTATCTACGGCGTTGTTTTCTCTTATTTCGTCGATATTCTTCCAAAATCCTACAGCAAGTCCTGCCATATAACAAGCTCCTAGGGCAGTTAATTCTACAACCTTTGGCCTTTCAATGTGGACATCAACTATGTCAGACAAAAATTTCATCAAGAAGTTGTTCTTGCTGACTCCACCATCAACTGTTAGGGACCTGATTTTCGTATTTGAGTCCTCCTGCATTGCCTTTATTACATCGCAGGATAAATAGGCTATTGCTTCTAAGGCAGCTCTTACTATGTGATATTTATTTACAGACCCTGTGAGACCAACTATAGATCCCCTTGCATATTGATCCCAGTAGGGTGCACCTAGACCTGTGAAGGCTGGTATAAAGTAGCAGTCATTGGTATCCTCCACCTTATTTGCCATGTATTCAGAATCATCTGCTTGATCAATTATCCTCAAGTTGTCACGCATAAAGTCTATGCATGAACCTGCTTCAAAGATAGATCCTTCAAGGGCATACTTAATTTGTCCATTCATTGCCCAGGCTACAGTAGTCACAAGACCATTTTGTGACCTAATTAGTTCATCTCCTGTATTCATTAAGATGAAGGCACCTGTTCCAAATGTAGACTTTGCCATTCCCTTTTCAAAGGATGCTGTCCCAAAAAGGGATGATTGTTGGTCGCCAATTGCACCTGCTATAGGAATTTCACAGCCAAGATATTTGGACTTGCACTTGCCATAAACTTCGCTCGAATTTTTTATCTCTGGAAGCATAGATCTTGGAATGTCAAAAATTTCAAGGAGTTCATCGTCCCACTTCTTCTCTTTTATGTTAAAGAGCATAGTTCTTGATGCATTGGTGTAGTCAGTTATGTGGACTTCTCCATCTGTCAATTTATAAATGAGGTAGGTCTCAACTGTACCAAAGAGAAGGTCACCCCTCTCTGCCATCTCTCTTGCTCCTTCAACATTTTCCAAAATCCACCTGATTTTTGTAGCAGAAAAATAGGGGTCAATAACAAGACCTGTCTTTTCCCTTATAGTTTCTTCCAGGCCTCTTTCCTTTAGTTCTTCACAATATTTTGAAGTCCTCTTACACTGCCAGACAATTGCATTGTAAACTGGCTCCATGGTTTTCTTGTTCCAGACAATTGTTGTTTCCCTTTGGTTTGTTATGCCAATTGCAGCTATGTCCTCGGGGTCGATTTCCTTCCTAGACATAGCTTCCACTGCTGTACCAATTTGCTTGGACCACAAGTCATCTGGCTCTTCTTCAACGTAGCCAGGCTTTGGGAAGTGCTTAATCAAATCCTTTTGAGCAACAGAAACTGGATTTCCCTTTTTATCAAAAATTATAGTTCTAGCAGATGTTGTACCTGCATCAAATGCCATTATGTATTTCATCATATCACCAATTTAATTATAACATTTTTAATATTTTTTTCTTTATTTTTACAAATTAAGTGAGTCTTATAAGCTTGCATTTTTTTATTCTTGCTTACTTAAAAATCAATAACAAATAAATTATTATTTATTTTTCCTTATTAAAATTTTAAAATCAACAACAAAAAAATGTCGGCCTAGCCGACACCTTTAATCTTTATTTATATTTTTATTCTCTTCTTCTTTTTTAATTTTCTCATCGATTCTTTCTACAGAAACTGTTTCTATAACACCACCACTTGCCATCTTGACAATTTGGAAGATGTAGTCACCGTCTTCGACAATAACCCCAACTTCTGCTTCTTCTGCATTCTTAATAAGAAGGCTAGCTACGTAACCACCAATTGTTGTAGTTTCACCTGCCTCAATATCAAACCCATACCTCTTGTTTAGGACCTTCATAGGGATTGATGCAGAGTATTCGTTGCCTTCGCCATCTGTAACCATATTTACTCCTGTTAATAAGAATTTTCTAACAGCAAAGAGGACTGCTATGGCTATAGTTGCTACAAGTAAGTCAAGCATATTATCAGAGTAAACTAGCATCTTTCTAGAAATTACAAGTAAAATCAAGTGAATGATGTTAGTATCTGTATGTGCAATCATAAGTACCACAAACTCTATAGCTATTACTAGCAAGAGGACGTGGGATAGAAAATTTTGAAATATTTCATAGGATGACCCAGCATCACTTGTAATTATCTTAAAATAATACTTCATAATATCTGGCACTGAAACAATTACTCCAGCTATTAGCAGAACTGAGACAACTATTTCAAAAATATTCACTAATTTTAAAAGTGTAACCAGGTATCTATTTCTATTCATTATACCTCCATAGTCTTAGCGACTTCTTTTCTCATCTTTTCCAAGACCTTCTTCTCGATTCTTGACACTGTCATTTGAGAAATGTTTAATTTCTTTGCAATTACAACTTGGGTCTTCTTGTTAAAGTATCTGTCAATTAGAATTGTCCTCTCAACTTCGTCTAAGTTCTCCATGGCCTTCTTAAAGAAGTCGTTAGACTCTATCTTGTCAAAGTATTCTTCTTCGACTCCAATTAAGTCAGATAGATTGACTTCACTTTCATCTCCTGATTCATAAGTGACATCAAGAGATTGTGGTGTATAAACCTTAGATGCCTCCATGGCCTCCATGACTTCTTCTGGAGTTGAGTCCAAATATTCTGCAATTTCGTCTATAGTTGGAGTCTTTTGATACTTTTGTGAAAGGCTCACAGTTGCATTGGAGATTTTCTTTGAAAGTTCTTGGATTCTCCTTGGGACCCTAATAGTCCAACCATTATCCCTAAAATATTTTTTTATTTCTCCAATTATTGTTGGAGTGGCAAAGGAAGAAAATTCAAATCCCTTTTCAGGGTCATATCTCTCAATGGCATAGATTAGACCAATTGATGCCACCTGATAGATGTCGTCATAATCTATTCCCCTGCCTGTGTATTTTTTAGATAGGATTTCTGCAATGTAAAGATGTTCTTCTATAAGGATATCCCTGATTTCTTGATCTTTTGTCTCGTGATATTCCTTAAATAGGTCCTTTCTCTCTTCCTTTGTTAGTCTTCTATCTAAATTGTTGTATTCTTTTAAATTCATAGCAGACCCTTATAATTTTTTAGATAAAATAAATTTACTTCCATCAAAATAAGATTCATCTACAAGACAATCTATAATAGTCTTTGCAAGAGATAGGTCATCAGATGCTTCTAATTTTTCCTCGCTAATTTCACTTACACAAATTTTTATATTTTTATCTTCTTCTATTTCAAAAACCAAGTCTATGTGGTTATCTTTAGTTAACTCGTGACAAATATTTAAACTTTCTGTCACAGCCATTTTTATATCTTCTATTTCTTCAATATCTCTATTTAGGATGTTTAAGATACCTGAAAGCATAAGTCTAACTGTAGAAAAATATTTGGCATCATTGGGTATTTGATATTTTAAAGTATCCATACTACCCCCTGATTTCAAACATATCTTCAAGTTTTGTTATCTTAAAGAGTTTCATTATTGAAGGATTTAGGTTTTCAATTACAATTTTATGGCCTTCCTTTTCCACTTCCTTTAAGATGTAGATAAGAGAACCAAGACCTGTAGAGTCTAGGTATTCTAGCTCTTTACAGTCAAACAAAATGTCCTTTTTATCCTTTTCATAAAACTTCATAGATTTTTCCTTGAAATTTTTTGTATTATAAACGTCAAGTTCTCCCTTTGGATACATTACCAAAAATTCGTCAGTATTTTTTGCCTCTAATTTAAATTCCATAAGGCCTCCTAGTCTCCAATATAATTTGCAACAGCTACAACTTTTGCATCTGTTAAATTCATAAGTTTAACACCAGATGTGTTTCTTCCTTGGACAGAGATGTCTTCAGTTAGGATTCTTATAATAATTCCAGAATTTGCAATTATCATAACATCATCTTCTTTTTCTACTACAGCAGCTGAAGCTACATATCCTGTTTTATTTGTAATCTTGTAAGTTAGAAGTCCCTTACCACCCCTGTTTTGTGGTCTGTATTTATTTATTTCAGTTAATTTTCCATAACCATTTTCTGATATAACAAGAAGGTACTTGTCATCTACTACAAGATCAGATGAAACTACAATGTCATCCTTATCAAGGTCAATGGACTTAACTCCCATGGAGTTTCTACCAGATTTTCTAACTTGTTCTTCATTAAATCTAATTGATAGACCCTTTTTAGTTACAAGTATTACATCTTCATCATCTTTAGTCAAATGAACGTCAATTAATTTGTCACCTTCATTTAATTTTATAGCAATGATACCAGATTTTCTAATATTTTTATAATCCTTAAATGGAGTCCTCTTAATAAGTCCCTTTTCAGTTACCATTAAGAAGTTAAGATCTGGGTCATATTCTTTAACAGGTATTATTGAAGTTACCCTTTCATCTTCACTTAGGTCAAGTAGGTTAATTATGGCAGTACCCCTTGATGTCCTAGAGTCTTCTGGAATTTCATAAGCCTTTAATTTAAAGACATTTCCAAGAGATGTGAAGAATAAAATCATATCATGAGTAGAAGTTACAAATAATTCTTTAACAAAGTCCTTGTCCCTCATATTGCCAGAAGAAACTCCCCTGCCACCTCTTTTTTGTGGCTTATAAGTTCCCTCGCTCATCCTCTTGATATAGCCAAATTGAGTAAGAGTTATAACAACATCCTCTTTCTTTATAATGTCTTCAATTTCTATATCAGTTCTACCATGTGAGATTACAGTTCTTCTTAAATCGCCATATTTTTCTTTTATTTCAAGAAGTTCATCCTTGATAAGATTCATAAGAACGTCATTATTTTCTAAGATTTCCTTAAACCACTTGATGTCAGCTTGAAGTTTTTCATATTCAGCTTCAAGTCTATCTCTTTCAAGTCCTGTAAGTCTTCTAATCCTCATGTCCAAGATAGCTTGGGATTGTTCATCTGTTAATTTAAATTCTTCGTAGAACTTTTCCTTTGCTTCCTTGTCATCCTTAGATCCCCTAACAATTTTTATAATCCTATCAATATTGTCAAGAGCTATAAAAAGACCTTCAACAATGTGGGCTCTCTTTTCTGCTTTGTCTAGGTCAAACTTTGTCCTTCTAGTTACAACTTCAACTTGGTGGTCTACATAGTATCTAATAATTTGTTTAAGGTTTAAGATTTCTGGTCTTCCATTTACTAAGGCAAGATTTATAATCCCAAAAGTTGTTTGCATTTGAGTGTTTTTGTAAAGCTTATTTAAAACAACTTCTGCATTAGCATCTCTTTTTAGTTCAACAATTATATTGATGCCCTTTCTATTTGAGGCATCAGTGATATTTGAAATTCCATCAATAACCTTGTTCTTTGCAAGGTCTGCAATCTTCATAATAAGTGCAGACTTGTTAACTTGATAAGGAAGTTCTGTTATTACAATTTTTTCACGATTGTTCTTAAAGGATTTAATTTCAGCAACTGCCCTTACAGTTATCTTTCCTCTTCCAGTTTCGTAGGCTTCTTTAATCCCATCAGTTCCCATAATTTGAGCACCTGTAGGAAAGTCTGGTCCCTTTATAATTTGATTAAGTTCGGCAATAGAAATTTCATCATTGTCAATGTAGGCTATAATTCCGTCAATGGACTCATTCATATTGTGAGGAGGCATATTTGTAGCCATACCTACGGCAATACCACTGGATCCATTTACCAATAGATTTGGAAATCTTGCTGGAAGTATTGTAGGTTCCTTTTCGTTTTCATCAAAATTTGGAACAAAATCAACAGTTTCCTTATTAATATCCCTTAGCATTTCTTCTGCAAGCTTGGTCATCCTAACTTCTGTGTAACGCATAGCTGCAGCCCCGTCACCGTCGATGTTACCAAAGTTACCTTGACCATCAACTAGGGTGTATCTAGTATTAAAGTCTTGTGCAAGTCTAACTGTTGCTTCGTAAATAGATGAGTCACCATGAGGGTGATACTTACCCATTACATCCCCAACAAGTCTTGCTGACTTTCTATAAGGTCCATTGGATGCAAGATTAAGTCCCTGCATTCCATATAAAATTCTTCTGTGGACTGGTTTTAGTCCATCACGTACATCAGGAAGTGCTCTTGCAACAATTACAGACATTGAATAATCAAGATAAGAAGACCTCATCTTTTTATTAATATCTACATCAAGTATTCCTGATTCTATAATATTATTTTCACTCATGGTTTACTCCTATGCATCTATATAATCAGCGTAAACTGCATTTTCTGTTATAAAGTCTCTTCTTGGTTCAACTTCTGTTCCCATTAAAATTGAGAAAGTATCATCAGCTTCTGTTAAGTCGTCGATATTTACCTTTAAAAGAAGTCTGTTGTCTGGGTTCATTGTAGTTTCCCAAAGTTGTTCTGGGTCCATTTCACCAAGACCCTTGTACCTCTTTATATTTACCTTAGAGTCCTTGTATTCCTTTAGGGCAAGTCTAAGTTCCTTTTCATTGTGGCAATATCTTAAAATCTTAGTTCCCTTTTCAATTCCATAAAGTGGAGCTTGGGCAACATAAACGTGACCTTCTTCAATAAGTGGCTTCATATATCTAAAGAAAAATGTGAGTAAAAGAGTCATAATGTGGGCACCGTCAACATCGGCATCGGTCATAATTATGATCTTGTCGTATCTTAATTTTTCTAAATCGAATTCTTCTCCAATTCCTGTTCCAAAGGCTGTTATCATGGCACGAATTTCTGAAGAGTTAAGCATCTTATCAAGTCTTGCCTTTTCAACGTTCATAATCTTACCTCTTAGAGGAAGGATTGCTTGGTAGGCTGAGTCCCTGCCATCTTTTGCAGAACCACCAGCGGAATTACCTTCGACTAGGAAGATTTCATTTCTCTTTGGATCATCATTTTGACAGTCTGCAAGTTTACCAGGAAGAGTCATGGACTCAAGATTATTTTTCTTTCTTGTAAGGTCTCTTGCCTTTCTAGCTGCTTCTCTTGCACGTCTTGCTGATAGGGCCTTGTCTAGGATTTGCTTTCCAACTTTTGGATTTTCTTCCAAGAAAACTGCTAAGTCTTCAGATAAAACTGAATCTACAACTCCCCTAGTTTCTGAATTTCCTAGTTTCGCCTTAGTTTGTCCTTCAAATTGTGGATCAGGTAGCTTTACACTTATAACTGCAGAAATACCTTCTCTTACATCTTCACCAGATAGGTTCTCTTCCTTTTCCTTTATAATATTATTTTTTCTACCATAATCATTTAGGGTCCTTGTTAGGGCTGACCTAAAACCTGATAGGTGGGTTCCACCCTCTTCAGTGTTAATATTATTTGCAAAAGAAAGCACAACTTCTGAATAGGAATCTGTGTATTGGATAGCAATTTCAATTGCTGTTTCTTCCCTAATTTCATCTATGTAGATGATTTCATCATGAACTGGCTTTTTCTTTGCATTTATAAATTCAACAAAGGACTTAATTCCACCTTCATAATGGAATACTTCCTTTAGGTCTTTTCTTTCATCTATAAATTCAATTTTTATTCCCTTATTTAGGAAGGCCATTTCCCTAAATCTCTTAGCTAAAACTTCATCAGAAAATTCTACTGTTTCAAATATTGTATCGTCTGGTTCGAAGTAAATTGTTGTACCAGTATCCTCTTTCTTAGTTTCTCCAATAACTTCAAGTTCACTTTTTCTAATACCCTTAGAGAATTCTTGTCTGTAGATTTTTCCATTTCTTTTTACAGTTGCAACTAATTTATTGGAAAGGGCGTTAACTACAGATACACCAACCCCATGAAGTCCACCAGAAACCTTGTAGGCAGAGTTGTCAAACTTACCACCTGCGTGAAGTATAGTAAGAACAGTTTCTACTGTAGACTTACCTGTTTGTGGATGGATATCAACTGGTATACCTGAACCATTATCAGTTATTTCAACGCTTCCATTTTTATTTATTTTAATAATAATATGATCACATATACCGGCAAGAGCCTCATCAATAGAGTTATCTACAATCTCATAAACTAAGTGGTGTAGACCTCTTGGGCCAGTAGATCCAATATACATACCCGGTCTTTTTCTAACGGGTTCTAATCCTTCTAAGACCTGTATATCCGACGCGTCATAGTGTCTTTTATCCTTTGCCATTTTTTCTCCTATTCTTTTACAAAATTCTACCTTGGCTCACCCTATAAAAATTAGCATCAACAGATTTTAAAAATTCGTCTGCCTCGGTTGTGGTGATGAAGGTCTGTAAATCTTTTAGTGAATGTAATAAGTATCTACTTCTCTTGAAGTCGATTTCTGAAAAGACATCGTCAAGTAAAAGTAGAGGTTTTGTTTTATATAAATCTCTTATGAGATCTGCTTCAGCTAATTTTAAACTCAAGACTATAGATCTTTGTTCCCCTTGAGACCCATAAGATTTAGATGAAAATTTATTTATCTTGAAGTCCAAGTCATCTCTGTGGGGTCCAATTGTTGTGTATCTCTTCTCAAGATCCTTTGGGAGAGCTTCTTTTAATATCCTAAAATAATTTTCCATGAGTTCTCCCTCGTCAACAAAGACAGGAACTGTGGATAGATAAGTTATATTTAGGTCGTCTCCCGATAAATTTTTATAATGTTTTTTGGCAATTTCATTTAACTTTTTAATAGTCTTTAGCCTCATTATAATTATCTTTGTCCCATTTCTTACGATTTCTCTGTCATAGACATCTAATAGATTTCTGTCCATATTCATCTTGAGGAGCTTGTTTCTCTCAAACAAGAGCCTCCTGTACTTGTACATATAAAAATCGTAATTCAGGTCAATATTTGAAAGCAAATCGTCTAAGAATTTTCTTCTTTCCTTAGGTGAATATTTTATTATATTTAGATCTTCAGGATTAAAAAGTACAACAAATCTTGATTTTCTGTATTCCTTAGTATTTACCTTGTCGTCGTTTATAAAAAGTTTTTTGTTTTCAAATTTTGAAATTTCAATCCTGTAGTCGTCCTTGTAGTCTTCAGTAATATATCTTGTAATGATACTTGATGAATTTTCACCTATATTAATAAGGTCATAATCTTTTAAGCTTCTAAAGGAAGTCGCCCTTATAGACATGTAGATAGATTCTAACAAGTTGGTCTTTCCCGAAGCATTTAGACCGTAGAGGACATTTATATTTTCACCTGGAACAAAATCTAAACCCTTGTAATTTCTAAAATTAAAAAGTCTTAGATACTTGAGTTTCATTTTTCACCAATTATAAAATCATTTCCTTGGAAAGAAATTTTATCTCCCTTATATAATTTTTTTCCTCTCCTAGTTTCAACTTCTCCATTAACCATAACTTCTCCTTCTTGAATTAGGGTCTTGGCAAGACCACCTAATTCACAAAGGTTTGTTAGCTTAAGGAAGGAGTCTAGTTTTATAAACTCAGTGTTTATTTTTATAGTTTCCATAATTACCCCGCAAGTCTTACTGGTAAGACAAGATATATATAGGAATCATCTTCTTTTTCTGTAATTATTAGAGGGTTTACTGAATCAGTAAAATTAAGGACAATTTCTTCTGATTCTAGAATCTTAACCCCATCTAAAATATATCTTGAATTAAAAGCAATATCTAAACTTTCTTCATGTTCTGATGTCTTAACTTTTTCGAAAACATCTCCAATTTCAGAATTACTCTTTATATCGATATAATTTTCCTTAACATTTAACTTTATTAGGTTGGCCCTGTCTTCTCTTGCAAGAAGAGATGCCCTTTCCACTGCAAGTTGAAATTCTCTTTTTGATACAGATGTAGAAATCTTGTGTTCATCTCTTAAAAGAGCACTGTAGCTAAAGAAATCTCCACTTAGTAAAGTTGAATAAAATACAGTGTTATTAAAGTTAAAGACAATATTATTTCTTGATATATTTAACTTAAGATCTTCTTCATCATCAATAATCTTTACAAGTTCATTTAAAGACCTTGAAGGGATAATAATAGAATTTTCTATTCCAGTTTCCTTTTCAAGTCTTTGGATTGCCATCCTAAAACCATCTAGGGCAACAAAATTAATGTAGTTTTTCTTTATATCCATTAGGACACCTGTAAAGACAATTCTAGATTCGTCGTTGGAAACTGCAAAAGTAGTTTTCTTTACAATGTTTTTTAAGTCCTTGGCAGATATATCTATAGAAATATTTTCTTCTACCTTTGGTAGGTCAGGATATTCATCAGCCTTTTGTGTTGATAAATTAAATATTGAATCCCCACATTTAAGGTTCATCATGTAATTTTCTACATTTATATTTATTATGTCATTTTCAAGTTTTCTTATAATGTCACCAAATAGTCTTGAATTTATTACTATTTCGCCTTCTCTTTCAACAATGGCATTAAGTTCAGTTTTTATACTTATTTCTGTGTCAGTTGCAGTAAGAGTTAGGGTATTATTCTTAGCTGATATTTTTATACCTTCAAGTATTTGCATAGTTGTTCTTTGAGAAATTGCTTTTTGAACTATGGAAATGTGTTTTGTCAGTTCTTTTCTGTTAACCTTTATTAGCATTTTTTCCTCCTAGAAAATAGTATATTAATTAGTAATAGTAGTAGGGCTTGTGGATTTGTTAATAAGTTCCCTAAACTTATAACTTTCAATAAAATTTATTCTTGATAAGTTGTGGATAAGATTGCCACTAAAAAAAAACTTATCAACAACTAAGATTTAATCTCTTTTATTAAATTAGTAATCTCAATTTTAAATATGGGATCATCTTCTAAATCCTTACTTATTTTATCGTAGGCATGAATAACAGTGGAGTGGTCACGGCCACCAAAGACATCTCCTATCTTGGGAAGGCTAAGATCTGTTAATTCTCTTGTTATATACATGGCTATTTGTCTTGGATAGGCTATAGCCTTGGTCCTTTTTCTAGAATTAAAATCATCAAGATTTAGTCCGTATTTTTTTGCAACTTCTGCCTTAATGTATTCTGCAGTAATTTGTTTTTTTGCCTTAGTTTCGTAGATATCCCTAAGGACTATAGCAGCAGATTCAACGGAAATATCTGAATCTGTAAGCTTAGAATAGGCCATAACTCGTGATAATGCCCCTTCTAGCTCCCTAATATTACTTCTTACATTTTCAGCAATAAAGGTCATTACCTCTTGAGATACCTCAAATCCTTCAGAATCTGCCTTTTTTCTCAAAATTGCAATTCTAGTTTCAAGGTCTGGAGGCCCAATATCTACTACAAGACCCCAGGCAAACCTGGAAATAAGCCTTTCTTCAAGACTCTTAATTTCCTTTGGTGGTTTATCAGATGTTAGGACAATTTGCTTATTTTGCTCATGGAGCTCATTAAAGGTATGGAAAAACTCTTCCTGAGTCCTGTCCTTATCAGCTATAAACTGGATATCGTCAATTAGTAGAAGGTCAACCTTCCTGTATTTGTTTCTAAATTCTTCATTTTTATTAGTTTGGATTGAATTTATGAGCTCGTTGGTAAATTGCTCACTTGTCACGTATAAAATCTTCTTAGTAGGATCTTGTTCTAGTACAAAATGTCCAATTGCATGCATTAAATGGGTTTTTCCAAGTCCAACGCCTCCATAGATGAAGAGGGGATTTGAAAAGGCATTTTGCGGATTTTCATAGTTTTCAGAGACTGCCAGAGCTGCTGCATGGGCAAATTCGTTGCTCTTACCCACTACAAAGGTTTCAAAGGTATACTTTGGATTTAGCCTTGACACGCTTAAAAAATTCTTATTTACAAGGCCTGCTGGGTTCTGATCAGTTGCTTCGTCTTCTGAAATTATGCTGATATCAAAATCAATTCCCGTAATTTCTTTTAGAGCTTCACCTACTAGGTCGAAGTGCCTCTTGTTATTTACGAGATAGTCCCTAATGAAGGGTGAAGGAACTGTTATGATGATTTTCTTTTCATCATAATCAATTGATTTTGGAAGCATTCTGGAAAACCAAGTGGAGTATGTAACTTGAGACATAGATTTCTTTTCAAGTTCTTTTAAGAAAGACTCCCACATAGTGGAAAGTTCCTTGTCCATATTTCCTCCTTATTAACAATTTTTTTATTGTTGATAAATAACAGTTCATAATTATATTTACAATTGTGATTAAGTTTGTGGATAAGTAGATATAAACACTATGAATTTAGTGATAATGTTGATAGTTAAGCTTTAAAAAAGTGTAAATGACAATTTTTTAGAAAATAAAAATAAAACTATCAACATCTTATCAACAGATTGTTAATAACTTTATTTATAAACAGCCTTATTATTATCTACATATAAGCCACAATTATCCACATATATTTTAACAAATACCAGGGGACTTATCAACAAGAAGGCTTTGGAGGACTTTTTGCTAAATTTTTCTTTTTTAGATTTTATAGCTTAAAATTTCATTTAATTGTCTATATTACTTGACAAGATCTGCATTTGTAAATAAAATGATAAGGATAGAAAGAGGTGAGAATTTTGAAAAGAACTTATCAACCAAAAAATAAACAAAGAAAAAGGGAACACGGTTTTCGTGCAAGAATGAGAACTAGAGCAGGTAGAGCCGTAATTAAAGCAAGAAGAAGAAAGGGCAGAAAGAAACTTTCAGCTTAGGTTTTATAATGAAGGATTGTTATTTAAAAAAGAATAGTGAATTTCAAAGGGTTTATTCTAATAAGAAGATTTCTGGATCTAGATACATTACTCTTTTTACTGCCAATAACAACAGGGACTATTCCAGGTTTGGTATAACTGCCACAAAGAAAATTGGCAATGCAGTAAATAGAAATTTTGTTAGAAGAAGATTAAAACACCTTTTAAGAGAGAATTCTCATAATATAGAGCCTGGATATGATTATGTATTCGTTGCAAAAAAGGATGCATGTGATTCAGACTTTAAAGACTTTAAGAATTCTTTTTTTTCTGTTTTAAAAAGACAAAAGAAGATGGTTAAATGAGTAAAATTTGTATGCTTTTAATAAGATTTTATCAAAGGTTTATCTCAACCTATATTCTTCCAGGAAGACACTGTAGGTTCGAACCCACTTGTTCACAATACAGCTATGAAGCCTATAAGAAGTATGGATTTTTTAAGGGAACTTATTTAACTATAAGAAGAATCTTAAAGTGTAATCCCTTCCATAAGGGCGGATACGATCCTCTCATTTAAATTTGGAGGAAATTATTAATGCGATTAATTAGTACTATACTAGGTACTTTTGTTAAGTTCATCTATGATGGGCTAGCAGCGATTATGCCACAAGAACCTACTGCAATTTCATTTTTTGCACTTTCAATTATAATTGCAACTATTATTATTAAGCTTTTAATTTTGCCACTAAATGTTTCTCAAATGAAAAATCAAAAGAAGATGGCAAAACTTCAACCAGAGCTTAAAAAAATTCAAACGAAGTACAAAAATGACCCACAAACTTTGGCTGCAAAGCAACAAAAACTTTATAAGGATAACAACTATAATATGGCTGGAGGATGTCTTCCAATGGTCATCACTATGGTTGTGTTAATTGCTTTTTACAGGGTCTTTTTGAACCCACAAACCTTCGCTTTTACAGATCCAGGTTTTTACGAAGCCATGAACAAGAATTTCTTTTATATAAAAAATATTGATCATGCTGATAAAACTTTAATTTTACCTATTATAGCAGCGGCTACGACTTTCTTAGTATCTTTTATTACTACTAAGAACCCTGCAACTCAAGGAGCAGGAGCTGATCAAGCTAAGTCAATGATGTCTACTATGATGGTTGTAATGCCAATTTTAATTTTTTCAATGGCAAGAAAATATGCAGCAGGACTTGTAATTTATTGGACTGTTTCCAATATTTTTTCAATAGGTCAACAGCTCATAACTAATAAGATTGTAGAAGATGAAATTGAAGAAGTTGAGGTTAAGGACAAGTAATGAATTATGTAATTAAAACGGGTAAAACCGTAGATGAAGCAGTAAGAGAGGCTCTAAGTGAATTAAATATTACAATAGAAAATGCTGAGATTGAAGTCCTTGATGAAGGTCAAAAGGGTTTCTTGGGACTTATTGGTTCTAAGGATGCCACTGTTAAAGTTTGGCCTAAGGTAGATGAAACAAAAAGTATCTTAAATGAAATATTTAATGAAGAAATTGAACCAGAGACGAGCCAAGAAGTAGTTCATAACACTGATGATGAACTTGAATTCGAAAAAGAAGAAGTTTCCACAGATGAATTTAATATGGAAGAAGTCATAAAGACACTTGATGAAGAAAATGAAGGAATCATAAGTGCTGCAAGAGAATTCTTAGAAAAAATTCTTGAAACTCTTGAACTTGATAATATTGTGGAAATGGAATTAGAAGATAATACTCTAAACGTAAATATCAATGGAGATGAAAATAGACTTGGAATTTTAATTGGAAAAAGGGGTGTAACTCTTGATTCCATCCAATATATTTTAAACTTAATTGTTAATAAAAAATCTTCAAGATACATTAGAGTTAATCTTGACTCTAGTGGCTACAGGGATAAGAGGAAGAAGACTCTAGAAAGTCTTGCTGGCAAAATGGCCAACAAGGTATTAAAGACTGGTAGGTCAATTAAGCTTGAACCTATGAATTCTTATGAAAGAAAGATTATCCACACAGCTTTACAAGATTTTGAAGGAGTACTTACTCATTCAGAAGGAAAGGATCCTTTTAGAAAAGTAGTAATTCAAAAAGAGAGAAAATATTAATGAAGAGGGCTTTATTTAAAAGCCTTCTTTTTTATTTGAAATAATTGTAGTAATATAATCTAAAAGGAATGATAAAATGGCAAATTTAAATGATACTATAGCCGCTATTTCTACTGCAATCGGTGAGGCCGGCATTGCAATAGTAAGAATGAGTGGCGATGATTCAGTTAATATAATAGATAAAATTTTTGTTTCTGCCATTGGAAAAAAGATGGCAGAGGCAGAGAATAGGAAATTTTTATATGGTCACATAGTAGATGGCGACAAGTTAATCGATGAGGTTTTAGTTGTTAAGATGAAGGGACCTCACTCCTATACTGCAGAGGACATCATTGAAGTACACTGCCATGGTGGTGTAGTATCCGTTAAAAGGATTTTAAGTCTAATCTTATCCAAGGGAGCAAGACTTGCAGAAAAGGGTGAGTTTACTAAGAGAGGCTTCTTAAATGGAAGGATTGACTTAACTCAAGCTGAAGCTGTAATTGATATGATTAAGGCAAAGACTGATATATCCTTCGATATGGGTCTAAATCAATTGAGTGGTGCCTTAAGTGAAGTTTTAAATAAACTAAAGGACGAGCTTGTGTCTATGCAGGCCCTTATAGTTGCTAACATCGATTTTCCTGATGAGGACATAGAGGATGCTGCCTACCATGACCTAATGGAAAGGTCAGGCAAAATCTTAGAAAAGATGGATAATCTCTTGGATAATTCAAAGAACTCAAGGCTCCTAAGAGATGGAATCAACACAGTAATTCTTGGAAAGCCAAATGTTGGCAAGTCTTCCCTATTAAATGGGCTCTTAAAATATGACAGGGCCATAGTTACAGATATAGCTGGAACAACTAGGGATATTATTGAAGACTATATTAACCTTGATGGGGTCCTATTAAAGATCACTGATACAGCAGGAATTAGAGAAACTGATGACGAAGTTGAAAAGATAGGTGTTAATATTGCAAGAGAAAAGCTAAAGGAAGCTGACCTTGTTATTGCTATCTTTGATATTTCTCGTGACTTTGATAAGGACGATGAAGAAATCTTAAAACTTATAAAGGGAAAGAAGCATATCACTATTTTAAATAAGGATGACCTTGATCAAAAAATTTCTGATGAAGAAATTGAAAAATATTTCAAAGATGATTATTTAAGACTTTCAGTGATGGAGAATAAGTCAGTTAAAAAGATAGAAAACTTAATTATAGACCTCTTCTTTGATGGAGAACTTCAAATCTCTTCAGATTCAATACTTTCTAACATAAGACATATAAATGCCTTAAAGGAAGCAAAAAAAGCTCTTCTAGAGGTAAATGAGAGCCTAAAGGAAAGGGTCTTTTTAGATTTAATTGAAGTTGACCTAGAAAATGTCATAGGACACATTTCTGAAATAACAGGAACAATTACAACAGAAGATATTTTAGACAGGGTATTTTCTGATTTTTGTATAGGAAAGTAGGTAAAGATGTCAGAAGTTAGATATTATGAAGCAGGAGACTTTGACACAGTAGTCATTGGAGCAGGCCATGCTGGCAGTGAAGCTGCCCTTGCCTCTGCAAGACTTGGTGCAAAGACCCTCCTATTATGTATAAATTTAGATTCAGTTGCACAACTTAGTTGCAACCCAAATATTGGGGGCACTGGAAAGGGTCACCTGGTTCGTGAGATTGACGCCCTTGGCGGAGAAATGGCAAAAAATATTGACAAGGCCTTTATCCAATCCAAGATGCTCAACACTTCCAAGGGACCTGCAGTCCATTCACTTAGGGTTCAGGCTGATAAGAGAAAATATCACGATGAGATGAAGAGGGTTCTTGAAAATGAAGAAAACCTCTATCTTGTGGAAGATGAGGCTATAAAAATCTTAAAAGAAGGTAATAAGGTAACAGGAGTTCTCACAAGAAACGGCTCAAAATACAAGGCTAAGGCTGTTGTAATTTGTAGTGGGACCTACCTTAGGGCAAGGATTTTTATGGGAGAAGTTAACTTTTCATCAGGTCCTTCAGGTTTTGGACCTGCCAACCACCTATCTTCAAGTTTGGAAGAAGACTTTGGTATGAAACTTCAAAGGCTTAAAACTGGTACACCAGCAAGGGTCCTAAGAAAGTCTATAGACTTTTCAGTAATGACTGAGCAAACTGGAGATGAAGAAATTATCCCATTTTCTTTCTTAAATATTGACAAGAAATATGATGTACACCAAGAACTCTGCTATTTGACCTACACAACTAAGAAGTGTCACGAAATTATAAGAAATAACATAAAAAGATCTGCCCTAGCCCTTGGAGATATTGAAGGAAAAGGTCCAAGATATTGTCCATCAATTGAAGACAAGGTTATGAGGTTTGCAGACAGGGATTCTCACCAAGTTTTCATTGAGCCAGAGGGCCTTACTACTGATGAAATGTATATTCAAGGTGTTTCATCCTCCCTACCTGTTGAAGTTCAACACGAGTTTTATAAGGAAATTATTGGGATGGAAAATTGCAAGATTCTAAGACCAGCCTATGCAATAGAATATGATGCAATTGATGCAACGCTTTTAAAGAGAAGTCTTGAGCATATGGACTATGAAGGTCTCTTCTTTGCAGGTCAAATCAATGGATCTAGTGGATATGAAGAAGCGGGAGCCCAAGGTATTGTTGCAGGCATTAATGCTGCCCTAAAGGTTCAAGGAAAGGATCCTTTTATCCTAGATAGGTCAGAGGCTTATATTGGAGTTCTCATTGACGACTTAGTAACTAAGGGAACTCGTGAACCCTATAGGATGATGACTTCAAGGGCTGAATACAGGCTAACTCTAAGGCAAGATAACGCCGATCTTAGGTTGACAGAAAGAGGAAGACAAATTGGACTTGTTGACGATGAAAGATACCAAGGATATCTTTATAGGAAGAAGGCTATTGAGGATGAAATGAAGAGAATCAAGAAAATACAAATCAACCCAACAGTTGAAAACAACAAAATCTTAGAATCTCTTGGATCCACTGAAACTCAAAATTCCTTTAGCCTTTATGAAATGATAAAGAGACCAGAGCTTGATTATAAAAAATTAGCAGTATTTGACCCAGATAGGCCACCTGTTCGTGATGATGTAATAAGAAATATTGAAATTGAAATAAAATACGAAGGATATATTAAGAAGCAAGAACTTCAAATTAAACAGTTTAAGAAGCTTGAAAATAAAAAGCTTGCTAAAGATATAGACTACAAGTCTATAGAGGGTTTAAGAATAGAGGCAAAAGAAAAGCTATCTGATATTAGACCAGAATCAATTGGTCAAGCATCAAGAATCACTGGAGTTTCACCAGCTGATATAAATGTCTTACTTATCCACCTAGAACAAATGAGGAGAAAAAATGTTAGTTGATTATTTCAAAGAATACGGTCTTGATACAAAAAATATTGACAAGTACGAGAGATACAAAAAACTAATCCTAGACTATAACCAACACACAAATCTAACTAGGATAACTGAAGATGATGAATTCAATGTAAAGCACTTCTTGGATTGCTTAAGCCTACTAAAGACTGCGAAGTTTAGTGGCAGTGAAAAGATAATAGACATTGGAACAGGTGCAGGATTTCCTGGACTTCCTTTAAAACTCTACAATGAAGAACTTGATGTTACCCTACTAGATTCATTAAGAAAAAGGATTGACTTTTTAGATGGAGTTATTGAGAACTTGGAACTTGAAGGCATAAGGGCAATCCATGCAAGAGCAGAAGAAATTGCAAGGACAGATGAATACAGAGAACAATTCGAAGTAGCGGTATCAAGGGCTGTCGCTAACCTATCCACTCTTGCGGAATATGCAATGGGTTTTGTAAAAGTTGGAGGATACTTTATATCTCAAAAGGGTCCAGAGTATAAGGAAGAAATAAAAAATGCCAAGAGGGCAATTGAGGTTATGGGTGGAGAAGTTGAAAATATAATTCACACACCCCTCCCCAATGACATCGACCACTATATAATAATGATAAAAAAAGTAAAATCTACTGATGAGAAGTACCCAAGAGGTGGAGGTAAACCAAGGAAGTCTCCTCTATAAGCTTGTAAAATACACAATTTAATAGATATACAGTTTTTCAAAATTATGAGGCTCCACGTGGAGCCTTTTTTGTGAGATTTTTTACTTGAAATAAATTACAAATGCTCTACGTAGAGCACAAAAATTTCCATAATAAGATGCTCCACGTAGAGCATGGTATATAAAAAGTTTTGATAAAAAATTATATTAAAAAAAATTATCTCTTATAAGACTTCATCTTTAAATTAAAACTTAAACGTGATACTATTGATAGTATAGAAATGAGGTAAGAATATGTCTCTTGTAATTACAGTTTTTAATCAAAAAGGTGGCGTGGGAAAGAGCACCACAGTTATAAATTTAAGTTCAGCATTGGCACTAAGAGGCAAAAAAACTCTTATAGTGGATATGGATCCACAAGGAAATGCCACATCGGGCCTTGGACTATATGAATTTGACAACATGATATATGACTTTCTAATAAATGAAGAAGAAGGTTCAATATATCCAACAGGTTTTTCAAAACTCGATATAATCCCATCAAATTCAGAATTTGCAGGAGTTGAAATAGAGTTAGCAATCCACAAAGACTGGCAGTTTAAACTAAAAAAGATGATAGATAAGGTAAAGGATAACTATGATTTTGTAATTATTGATTCACCACCTTCTCTTGGAATTTTATCCCTGATGTCCCTTGTAGCAAGTGACAAAATTTTGGTTCCAGTCCAATGTGAATACTATGCCCTTGAAGGTGTAACTCAACTTATGGATACAATGACCCTTGTTAGGGAAAACTTTAATCCAGACCTAAGCTTATTAGGAGTTGTCATGTGTATGTTCGATGGAAGGACTAATCTTTCAAACCAAGTGGTAGAAGAAATCCAAAAGCATTTTGATAACAAGGTATTTAAGAGTTTTATACCAAGGAATGTAAGGTTGGCAGAAGCTCCAAGCTATGGTATGAATATATACGACTATGACAGCAGTTCTAAGGGGGCCAAGGCTTACTCAGACCTTGCCAAGGAAGTAATAGGTGAGATAAATGACTAAGAAAAAAGGGCTTGGAAGGGGCATTGGAAACTTTCTTAATTCTAGTGAAAAGATAAGAGAAGTTATAGAAGAAGAACGCTCCAAGCTAATGGAAATAAATATTGAAGATATATTTGCAAATGAAGGTCAACCAAGAAAAAACTTTGATCAAGAAGAATTAAAGGACTTGGCATCTTCTATAAAGAAGTATGGTATTATTCAGCCTCTTCTATTGAAGAAAAAAGATGAAAAGTACGAGATTGTAGCCGGTGAAAGAAGATTTAGAGCTGCAAAACTTGCTGGTCTTGAAAGGGTTCCTGCTATAGTAAAGGATATTTCTGATGACGAATCCTCAAGGATAGCGATTATAGAAAACATTCAAAGAAAGGACCTAAATCCGGTTGAAGAAGCCATGAGTTATAAACACCTATTGGATTCACAAGAATTAACTCAAAAAGAACTTGCTGATGAAATAGGAAAATCTAGACAATATGTTGGCAACACCATTAGGCTTTTAAATCTTGACCCAAGAGTTTTAAAACTTCTTGAAGAAGAGAAAATAAGCACATCACATGGGAAAAAACTTCTTTCTATAAAAGATGGTGACAAACAATATAAGGAAGCAATGAGGATTATCAAGGATTCCTTGCCTGTTAATGACAACAACAAGGCAGTGAAAAAACCTAGCGTCCAAGAAAAAGAAGATATTTACTTAGTAGATATGAGAAACAAGGTGGAAAGAACTCTTGGAACTAAGGTAAATTTCAAAAAAAGAGGCAAGGTAGGTAAAATAGAAATAGAATACTATGGAGAAGAAGACCTATCCAGGATTCTTGATTTAATATTAGCTGGAGATTTGAATTAATATGAAGAGATTTTATACAACCTATCTAGTATCTGCCTTTTCAGACAGGGCCTTTATGGGGAATTCTACAGGGGTAGTCATCGATGATGGAAAGCTTACAGATCTTGAAATGAAAAACATTGCAAGGGATATAAACCAATCCGTTGTAGTTTTTGTAAGAGGGCTTGATAGGGATAGGTACTTAACAAGATTTTTCACACCAGAAGGGGAAATAAATCTTTGTGGTCATGCAACTATTGCAACTTTTTATGCCCTTGCTGAAAATGAATACATTATGTCCAAGGAAGAAGGAATAAAAAAGATTATTCAGCATACAAAAATTGGTAGAATTCCAGTAGACCTTGAATACAAGGGTTTTAAAATTCAAAATGTTCATATGAATTTAAATGTTGAATTGAGAGAAAAATATGATGCTCCAGAAGGTGTTTTAAGAGCTTTAAATTTAAGACCTGATGATATAGGTCTAGATATAAAAGAAAACTTAAATATGGAAAGAATATCAATGGGAACTTGTGACATCCTTGTTCCAGTAAAAAATGAGAGAGTCTTATCATCCATAAATTTAAATAGGGATGAGGCATTAAGGATTTCAAGAGAAGAAAAGATAATTTCAATTCATACCTTTACTACAGAAGATGGAAAAGAAGTCAAACAAAGGACTTTCTCCCCAATTATTGGTGTTGATGAAGAATTTGGAAGTGGAACATCAACAGCAGCCACTATGCACTACTTAAAGGCAAATAACATTGCAAGTAGTGACTCAATTTATGCCACTCAAGGAGATTATATTGGAAGAGTCTCAAAGGTTTTAACTAGCCTTGGTGAAAGTGAAAATAAGGTTAGGGTCGGAGGCAGGGCCTATGTATTTATGAATGGAGTTATATATTTATAATGGGAAGAAGACAGAAAAAATCAAAGAGATCAAAGCTAGTTCTGGTAATATTTTTTGCAGTCCTTGTCTTTTTTGGAGGTAGTCTAGTATCTTCTAGAAACAAGATTGTAGATATTAATCCTAGAGACATTGACTATATTGAAATAATAGGTTTTAAGACTGATAACATGAAGACTATTAAGGACAGAAAAATAGTTACAAAGATTTCAAAGGACTTAAACAGTCTAAGAGGGAAACAAGCAAACAAGGATACAAATGGAGAAATTGCCAATTACATCAATGTTTACTTCACAAGTGGCAACAAGATTTCATTTGTTAAGACAGGACTAACAATTAGGGTCAATAATATTTATTACAATATTAATTCTAGAAATTCAAGAATGATTGATGAAATAATAAAAAAATATGGAAGATAAACCTGGTGAGCTGAGGCTCACTGAGTTTTTTATTTGCATTGTTTCCTTGATAAAAATTAATAAACCTTGTTGATAAGTATAAATTAAAAAGGAAAATTTATATGTTTATAAAAAATTCAAAACGATTAAGAAAAAGGAGTGAAAAATTAGATAATATCAACAATTGTAGATAAGATAGAAGAATTGTGGATAAAAAACTTAGAAAAAATAAAAAAAGACATAAAAAAAGAAGGAAAAACTCAACTTATCCACAAAAAAGACCCGACCTAAGTCGAGTCCAATTTATATTACATGGTCTTTTTGTCAGCTGGTAGGAATGAATCCACAATACCAAGAATAAAGGCGCCCACAAAAGCACCAACAATAGATACATCAAATCCATTAACATATTTACCCGTAATGAATAAAATTATTGCTGCAGCAATAAATCCAACTGCACCTCTACCGAAAGGTGAAGCATCAATGCCTGTGAACTTGTTAACTGCCCAGTCCAAAATTCCTATTACAATTGCCGCCATAATAGCAGCAGAATAACCGTCTGTTTTAATTCCTATTGAAAATGCAGAAGTTATTAAAATAGCTAATCCACTAACCAAGACTTTTATAATTAATTTAATCATACATTATTCCTCCTTAATTTATCTATAACCAAAATTGCAAAAAATTAAACAATTTTACCCCTATGTAAAAATATGTGGTATAAATAAGGGAGGAGGTAGATATGAAACACGTAAAAATAGAGATATTTATCCCAAGAGAGGACAGTAGAAAGTTAATAGACAAGATAAATGAAGGTGGATTTTTAAAAGAAGAAAATTATGACTACTGCTATGCAGAAACATATGTGCTAGGGCATTTTAGACCCATTGAAGGCGCCAATCCCTATATTGGAAGCCTAAACAAGATAGAAGAGGTTCAAGAATCAAAGTTAGAATTTAGGATAAGAAAAGAAAATCTGGGAGAAGTCATGAAGATAATTAAGGAAAATCACCCATATGAGGTCCCTGTTATTAATATTATTGAGCTTATAGATTTAGATTAAAAATAATTAAGCTATCAAGGATTTTTGATTTAAAATATTTTGTGACTAAATTGTCCTATAATAGGAGCTAAAATTGGAAGGAATATAAAGATATAAATTAAGAAATTTTCTATAATAAACAAATAACTCCAAAGCCTCTAGCTTAGAGATTTTGGAGTTTAAATAATTTGGCGTCTACGAGAGGAGTCGAACCTCCGGCCCCACGCTTAGGAGGCGTGTGCTCTATCCTACTGAGCTACGTAGACTCATAAAATAATTGTATATAAATAAGGAAGAAGTGTCAATATTTAATGACACTTCTTTTATTTTTAACCCTATAGTCTTAGGCAGCTTTTTCAATATTTACAAAAATTTCTTCAAAGACTCTTTTGAATTTATTGATTATGCCCTTTTCATAGACCTTGTCCTTTACAATTAAGTCACTTTCAAAAACTAGCTTGTCACCCTTGTAAAAGGAAATCTTTCCAACAGATGAACCCGCCTCGATTGGAGCCTTTAGGTCATCATCTATTTCCACAATCTCCTTGTATTTATCATTTGACTTGGAAAGTATGTAGCCAATTTCCTTTTGATAAACAGGTATATTTTCATCTTGAGAGTGTAGGACTTCTATGGTCCTTACTTCCTTTTCAGTGTCTCCTATTGCATTGTAGCCGTAGTCTTCAAAGCCCCTAGTAATAAGTCTTTTGCAGGCAACAAACCTCTCAAAGTCAGAGTTGGAACCTGTTGTTATCCCAATAAGCCTCATGTCCTTAGACTTTTCATCTACTCCCTTTTCAAGACCAGTTAAGATTACACACCTGCCAGCTGCATTGGTATAACCTGTCTTTAGTCCATCAACTTCTGGGACAATGCCAAGGACAGGGTTGGTGCTGTATTCTATAAAGTTTCTTCCAGGGTCTTCCAACTTAGGGATGGAAGTGTATTTTAAAATTTCTGGATGAAACTTAATAAGTTCTGATGCTAACTTGAACATTTCCCTAGTAGTCATCTTGTTGTAGTCCAAAATTTCATAATTAGTAAGTCCTGTTGGGTTTACCATTAGGGCATTTTTAAGTCCCAGGTCCTTGCACTTGTCGTTCATCATCTTTACGAAGGCATCAGTAGACCCTGCCACGTGCTTGCCAAGAGCTGTAATTGCATCGTTTCCTGATACAACCATAGAAGCTTCGATTAGCTTTTCCACTGTGACCTTGTCACCTTCTTTTAATTTAAAGGAAGATCCAGTTAGGGCTGCAGCCTCCTTGTCGATTTCAACTTCGTCATTAAGAGAGATTTTACCCTCTTGAATTTTATCTAAAACAACAAAAATAGAAACCAATTTTGAAGTTGATGCCATGGCACGAACCTCGTCAAGGTTGTAGCCTTCTAGGATTTTACCAGACTTGTAGTCTCCCAATAAGTAGGACTTAGTGAGTCCTTCTAGTGGAACTTCTTCTAACTTTTTAATTTTTTCAGCCTCATAAAGGTTGGCCTTTTGGACACCGTCCTTTGTTGGGACTAGAAAATCTTGATTTCTAATTGTTTTTGGATCTATTTCTTTTTCTTCAGCCTTTGTAGCTGTGGCATCTTGGACATTTGAACTAGCTGCCTTAATATTATCACTTTGGGCTTTAGACTCTGCTGCCAAGACACTTCCTGGGGCAGAAAAAATTATAAGTCCAAGAGATAAATATAGAAGTAATTTTTTCATCTTGCACCTCGGAAAGTATTGTATCAAATTATAAATAAATTGTAAATTAAGTGGGAATTATTAGGACTTATAAAGTTCTAAATTATGGGAAATTGTTACCATTCTAGGGGTAATATGTTATAATGAAGCTTGTAAATTAAAAATTAAACCTACGAGGAGACTATAATGGATAAACAAAAAATAGAAAAAGCTGTTGAGATGATTATCGAGGCGATTGGAGAAGACAAAAACAGAGAAGGTCTATTAGAAACTCCAGCAAGAGTTGCAAGAATGTATGAAGAAATTTTTGCAGGACTTGGAAAAACAGCCGAAGAACATCTTTCAAAGACTTTTGAAATAACAGAGGACAATATAGTTGTTGTAAAGGACATTGATTTTTATTCTATGTGCGAACACCACTTCCTACCATTTTATGGAAAGGCCCACATCGCCTATATACCAAATGAAAAGGTGGCAGGTCTTTCAAAACTTGCGAGAACAGTGGAAACTTATGCAAAAAAACCACAACTTCAAGAGAGATTAAGCATTGAAATTGCAGATGCCATGATGAAGTACCTTGAACCAAAGGGAGTTCTTGTAGTTATAGAAGCAGAGCATATGTGCATGAATATGAGAGGTGTTAAAAAGCCTGGCTCAAAGACTGTAACATCAGTAGCTAGAGGTGTTTTAGAAACTGACGAAAAGCAAAAACAAGAAGCCTTTAGACTTATTGAATTTTAATGAAAAATACAGACATAATTCTTAAGAGTAAAATCTACAATGACTATTTAAATGAACTTGAATACCTAGAGAGGGACAGGTTTTTTTGCAGGCACAACTATGAACACTTTGTGTCTGTTGCAAGGATTTGTTACATCTTGAAACTAGAAGAAGATGTAGATGTTGACAAGGATATGATTTATTCAACAGCCCTCCTCCACGACATAGGGAGGCTCATTGAGATAAAAGAGGGAATAAATCACGCCATTGCCTCAGTTGACCTTGCAAGAAAAATTTTAAAGCTTACTGATTTTTCAGAAGAAGAAAAGAAAAGAATCCTAGATTGCATTGGAGCTCACAGAAGCAAGGACCAGAAAGAGGACGAGTTTTTTAATATATTTTACAGGGCAGACAAGTTGTCAAGGTCTTGCTTTAGGTGTCCTGCCTACGAGGGGTGCAATTGGGACTTCAACAAGAAAAATCACACAATAATTTATTGATGGGAGTATTATGGATTTTATTAAGATAAAAGATCTAGAAGTCTATGCCAACCATGGGCTTTTTGAAGAAGAGAATAAACTTGGACAAAAATTTTTAATTAGTGCAGAAATTGGGATGAGTTTTAGGGACTGTGCCATAGAAAAAAACTTGGACAGGTCCATAGACTATGGAAAGTTGTCCCATGACCTCTACAATCTTTTTAAAAATGAAACAGAGGACTTAATTGAAACTCTTGCCTACAAGATGACAAAATTCATCTTTGACAATTATGAAATAGCAGAAACTGTGGATCTTACAATAAAAAAGCCTTGGGCACCAATTAATCTTCCCCTAGACACAGCATCAGTTCGCTGCAAAAAAAAGAGAAGGAACTATTATATTGGGATTGGGACAAATCTTGGAGACAGGGAAAACTATATTAAATCAGCCTTAGAAAAGATGGAAGAAGCTGGGCTTAGAGTCTTAGAAAAGGCACCTATAATTGAAACCAAGGCCTGGGGCAAGACTGATCAAGGAGACTTTTTAAATACAGTTGTAAGGGTGTCCTCCTTTGAAGATCCCCATGACCTCCTCCACATCTTGCAAAAAATTGAGATTGACCTAGACAGGGTTAGGCATGAAAAATGGGGAGCAAGGACAATTGACTTAGATATTCTCTTTATAGATAGAGAAATCCACTACACAGATGAGTTAATAGTGCCCCATCCCTATATTGCAGAGAGGGAGTTCGTATTAGAATCCCTAAATGAACTTATGCCGAATTATTTTCATCCAATCCTAAATAAAAAAATAAGCAGGCTTTATAAAGAAGTGAAAGATGAATATTAAGAAGCTGGGCTGTGACTGTCTTGGTATTATTATGGCTTTCCTTGGGATTGTCTTTTTTATGGGACTTTTAATAAATTCTGTAGCAGAAAGAAGGGCCCAGGAAGAGCAAAATTACAGACAGGCTTATATTGCAGAGACAGAAAAATTAGCAGTTAAGGTGGCAAAAAAATATGACCTGCTACCATCAGTTATGATTGCCCAGTCAATCCTTGAGAGTAATTGGGGAAGATCTCAGCTTTCACAAGAATACAATAATTATTTTGGAATCAAGGCAGTGAAAAAGAATGAAGGCATAGTATTCGAGACCGAAGAATATGTTGATGGTCAAAGTGGAAGCTATATGGAGAATTTCAAAAAATACTCTTCCAAGAAGGAATCCTTTGACCACTATGGCAAGCTCCTTTCCACAGCCAAGAGATACAAAAAGGTAAAGACTACCAAGAATTATAGGGAAGCTGCCCAGTTTATAAAAGAAGCTGGCTACGCAACAGACCCTGCCTACGCAGACAAAATAATATCAGTCATAGAAAAATATGGCTTAAATAAATACGACGAGGTGTAAAATTGACAAAAAATAAGAAAGAGTGGCTAAAAACCAGCCTAATAATCATAATTCTTTCAATAGCTTTCCTTGTATTTAAGTACAACAAGCTAGATACAAATAACTTTGCCCAGGTTTTTAATTACAAGACTTTGGCAATCCTATTGGGGATAATATCCATATCAACCCTGGCAGTTTTCTTCTTTGTAGATGAAAAAAGATACAAGGACACAAAATCAGTTTTTATTTATATGATAATCTTAGTAATTTTATTCTCAGGCATATCCTATTATAGGTACAAAAATTTAACAGGACTTAGCCAAAATGACTTATCAGTCATAGAAACTGATCTAAAAAAAATGTTTATAAATTTTGGAATCTATATGTTTGTCTTCTTTGGAACCATGTTAATGCTAACTAAAAACGATAAGGTTGCCGAAGAACTAGAACAAGAAAAAGAAGAAGCAAATAAGAATTTGAAAAACATAAAGAGTAAAAAAAAGAAAAAGAAGAAAAAATAAGAAAGAGGAAACAATGAATAAGAAAACATCTAACATAGTCCTTATAATATCAGCAATAATTCCCTTTGGACTTCAGTTATCTGGCATAAAAACAGTGCTTGGCAATGGGTCAATTATGTACTCAATCATGTGGGCTTTAGTAAACTACCTATTTTTGATGACAGCAGTGGAATTCATATCAAAGTACAAGAAAATTCTAAAACTTGAGGACCTAAATATAAAAAAGAGGACCTACAACTTAAACGTCTTTATTTATATAGGCTTTTTGCTTTTTGTAAATATTTACTTTTTCCAACAAATGTATATGAGAGATAACAAGATCATCAATATATTTGCAAATCCATTATTTTTAATAGGGCTATTACTCCTATTTTTATTTAACCTCCAAAATGGAAAATTCCCTAGCAGAGAAGACAAGGATACAATAATTTATGACATACCCCTAAAGTCATCCTTTAGAGATGGCAGGGACAAACTTGGAACTCTTGTGGGATCCTATGGTAAAGGACTTGTACTTGGAAATGATTATTTTCCCTACGAAGATATGAAATCTATTTCCAAGTCAAAGAACGATGAAATTGTTATAAAAGGTAAGGAGGGATTTAGGAACTATATAGTAAATATTGGGTCCAAAAACTCAGCAAATCAAGCAATTATTGAAATTAACAAGGCCCTTAACGATGGTAAAATCGACGAGAAAAAAATAAATTTAAAAAAATAAAAAAACTTTTAGGAAAACATTGACAAAATAACTTTAGTGCTCTATACTATAGATAAGCTAGCTAGAGAAAACAAATTGGTAACTAAGAAAAGGTGATTCCAATGACAAGTTTTAATTTATCCCGCAAGGGAAAGGTAGCAAAGTATCTCATTTGAAAGTAGCTTATTGCTAAAGGTTGAATGCTTAATTTACGAGGTATAGAGCTATAGTTACATAACAATTGAAAATTTTAAAATCAAGAGATCCAGATGGGTCTCTTTTTGTTTTACAGGGTTAGAGGAAATTTCATTTTTGTTTTTGATAAAAATATTAAAAAGGATTTTTTTAGATAAGCCACGACGCAACCAAAAGTTGCGGTATATTTTCTTGTTATGAAGTTTTTCTTTTGTTATATTGATTTTGGAATTTCAAATTTACTTAATAACTTTGCAGGCTAAAACCCTATAAAGATAAGATTTTATTAGACGTTAATTTATTATATGAAATAAAATTTATTTCTCTTGATAAAAATCCAAGAGTCCACAAATGTAGATAAGGAAGAAAAATTGTGGATAAAAAATAAAACTTGAATTAAGGGAGTTAAAAATTTTTCACAGCTTATTAAGATAAAGCAAAAAATTTATAAAATTTCTTGACAAAAAGAATTGCCAAGATTATAGTGTAGATATAAAGTATATACAGTTAAAAATTTTTATTACATAAATTTTATCTTGCAAATTAAAAAGACAGCAGATATAATGATTATTGTATTAAGGAGTTGATACAAAAGTACAAGTATTTTATGTGTAAGCTAAAAAAAAGTCCTGGATAGATGATGCAGGGCTGGTCTAAGCAAAAGTAAGCCAAAACAAAATCAAATCCAAGCAAGGCGAATAAAATATTATGAAAATTTATAAGAATTTCTTATTAATAAGTTAGTTTAATTTAATTTATTTTATGTAATATTGTTTTAATTTGAAAGGCTTCTCTGGGTTTGATAAAATCAAAGCAAATAGGAGGTATACTATGAAAAAGAAAATTTTAACTATTTTTCTTGTACTTATTGCAGCCATAACTCTTGGCGCTTGTAGTGCAAACACAACAGCATATCTAGATGCATCTCAAAAGGTTGCAAACTGGAAGGGCTCAAAGGTTTCTGGACAACTTGAATACAATGTTGAAGTAAAAAATCCTGAAACTAAAGAAGTCGTAAAAATGAAATTCCCTGTAAGCCTTACTGGTGAACAAGTTGGAAAAGATAAGGCTCATGTTTTAATGAATATGGACTTCACAAACTTAAAAAAAGAAATTGCAAAAGTTTCTAAGAGCCAAAAAGAAATCGCTGGCCTTAATAAAGATGTGCCAGACAAGATCAAGATGGACTTTTATGTAAAGGGCAATGAAGTTATCATGTCAAAAGATATCTTTGCACTTGGAAATGAATCCTTCAAGAACATCAAGGAAGGCTACATCTCAATTGCAGATGAAAGAAATGGTCTTTCACCAAAAGCTGCACAATACTTTAACTCCGAAGAATTTAAGACAGACCTAATCAAGTTAATGGACCTTGCATCAAAGGGCATTAAACAAGAAATTGACTTCAAAGTTGAAGGCAACACATACACATTAAACGCAAGTAGTGACGCTATAATTGACCAGTTCATCAAGTCAGCTGACGGCGTTATGAAAAATTGGGACGCAGTTTCAACATCTGCCTTAGCAATTGTTGACAAGGCTGGACTTCCAATGACTGAAGAAGAAAGAAAAGACTTCAAAGAACTTAACAAAGAATACAAGGCAGAAGACTTAAAAGAAGCTGCTAAGGGCATAAAAGAAATGATTAAGGGATCAAACATTTCTCAAAAGACAACTTTTGAAGAAAACAAAGTTATCCAAGATCTAGCAATGCAATTTAACTTTGCAGACTTTATAAAAGTTTCTGTTAAGGGAAAAGTTAACACAGTAAAAGATGAAAATGTAAAAATCAACTTCCCAACTTCAGTTAAAAAATTAACTACAGATGAATACATGAAGTTAATTATGCCAAATGTGACTCTTGTAACAGTAAGAGTAAATGGCGAAGACATAACTTTTGAAGACCCTGAAGCTCTTCCAAAGATCATGAATGACAGAACTATGTTAGCAGCTCGTGCCTTCTATGAAAAAATCGGTGCAAAAGTTGATTGGAATGGAAAAGACAGAAGTGTAACAGTTACAAAGGACAAGAACAAAATCGTCTTAAAGATTGATTCTAACAAGGCCCTTGTAAATGGAAAAGAAGTTGCACTTGACTCTCCAGCAGTTATTGTAAAAGATAAGACTTACATCCCTGTAAGATTCGTATCAGAAGCCTTTGGTTATAAGGTTAAATACGATAAGAACGATGGAATGCCAATAGTTGACATCTATAACATGACAGAAAAGGAATTAGAAGCTAAGCTTGCAGAAATTGAAAAAGAAGAAAACTACAAGATAATCGCTTCAATGAAAACTGACCTTAAAGACGAAGAAGTTGTTAAAAATTTAAAAGACCTTTATGAAGGCGAAGAATTAAATAAATTACTTGCAGCAAAGGCTGACCTTGACAAGAACCCTGAACTTCTAAAGAAATACCAAGAAGAAAACAAAAAAGAAATGGCAGCATTCTTAAAAGAAGATAAGGAAGAAGTTAAAGAAGAAAAAGCTGACAAGAAAGAAACTAAAGAAGTTAAGGAAGAAAAAGTTGCTGAAAAGACAGAAAAATCTGCCGAAAAAGTAGCAAAAGTTCTTTTCTCAGTAGTAAAATAAGTAAAAATTTATCCCAGGAGCAAGTCTCTTGGGATTTTTTTGATTTTAAATAACATAGATATTTTATTAGGAAGCCAAGTCAGGCTTCTTTTTTTTTCGAGTCTATCTTGGTGTGGATTTTTTATTCAAGAATTGCAATTTTCCTATTTAATAGTAAAGATAATTCTTATCTCTTACATCCACTCATCCTGTATTGATCGAATTCAAACTGTTTAGTGCCCATTATTTGATAACCACCTAGTGCACTCGAATATTAATATTATTAAAATAAAAAAGTTATAGCCTTATAAGTAAGGAACAAATTGCTAAGATTATTTTTTATCTACTTTAAAGCTATTTATTAAATTTTGTTTATGGTACTATATAGTAGTATTTGAAAACTTATAAATAAAAAGTCTACTATATGGGGGATTTATGAAGATATTAAAAAGAGATAAGAGAGAGGTGGACTTCGATCACTTAAAGATAAAGAATGCCATCGAAAAAGCCTTTGACTCTGTTGGAAAAGCCTATGTTGATTCTGTCATCAACGCCTATGCCCTTGACATCAAGGAGACCTTATTAAAAAACTATGACCCAAAGAAGCCACCTACTGTGGAAGAAATTCAGGACTTAGTTGAGCTAAAGCTAATTGATGAGAAGGAAATCGAAGTTGTAAAGGCTTACATCCTTTACAGGAATAGACATTCTGAAGAAAGACAAATCTTAGACAAGTTCGCCAACTACATCACTGACGGCAAGGTCCTAAAGATTTTGAAGTTTGTGAGAAAGACTTACGATCCAAAGAAGTACGAGCTTGAGAACTTGTACAAGAAGTTTGAATCCTTTGTGAAGAAGGACCAAAGTCAAGATGCCTATCTTTCTGAAATTATCAAGGCGGCAAGTGAGTTAACAGACAAGGATGCCCCTAGGTGGGAATTTATCGCAGCCCTTTTCTTAAACTATGACCTTGAAAAGAAAATTAAGGCTAACCTAGAAGAATTTAAGATCAACAATTTCTACGAAAAGATTATCTTCTTAACTGAGAAGGGTCTTTACGGCAAATACATCCTAGAAAATTATTCTAAGGAAGATATTCTTGAGCTGGAAGCATATATTGATAATTCAAGAAACAGGCTCTTAAATTATTCTGGACTTGACCTTTTAATCAAGAGGTATGTCATCAGGAGCCACGATGGTAGGTTTGTGGAATCTATCCAAGAGATGTTTATGGGAATTGCCATGCACCTTGCCATCCCTGAGAAAAATAGGATTTACTGGGCTAAGAAGTTCTACGACATTTACTCTAGCCTAAAGGTTACTGTTGCAACACCAACTATGTCTAATTCTAGAAAGCCATACAACCAACTTTCTTCCTGTTTTATTGACACAGTGCCAGATACTCTAAAGGGAATTTATCGTTCCATTGACAACTTCGCCCAAATTTCTAAGCATGGCGGTGGAATGGGACTTTACTTTGGAAAGGTTCGTGCAACTGGATCTGACATCAGGGGCTTCAAGGGAGTTGCTGGCGGCGTAATTAGATGGATAAAGCTTGCCAATGACACTGCTGTTGCTGTTGACCAATTGGGAGTTCGTCAAGGTTCTGTTGCCTGCTATCTTGATGTATGGCACAAGGACATTCCAGAATTTCTACAACTTCGTACAAATAATGGTGATGACAGGATGAAGGCTCACGACATCTTCCCTGCTATTTCTTATCCAAATTTATTCTTTGAATTGGCAGAGAAGGACATCAATGCCCCATGGTATATGTTTGATCCCCACGAAGTTCTTGAAAAGAAGGGCTATTCTCTTGAGGACTTCTACGGCAAGGAATGGGAAGAAAAGTACAGGGAATGTATTGAAGATGAATCTATCTCCCGTCGTGAAATGTCTGTCAAGGACCTTGTTAGGCTTATTATCAAGTCCCTTACAGAAACTGGAACACCTTTTGCCTTCTACAGGGACAATGTAAATGAGATGAATCCAAACAAGCACATGGGCATGATTTATTCTTCAAACCTATGTACAGAAATTATGCAAAATATGTCTGCCATTGAAACCCTAGATACTACAATAGAAACTGAAGATGGGGACGAAGTAATTGTGACAAAGACTAAGCCTGGTGACTTTGTAGTTTGTAACCTTGCTTCCCTTGTCCTTGGAAATATAAATCTTGAAGACGACAAGGAGTTAAAGGACATTGTTGCAACAACTGTAAGGGCCCTTGACAATGTTATTGACCTTAACTACTACCCAATCCCTTATGCCAAGGTGACAAATAGGAAGTACAGGTCCATAGGTCTTGGAACTTCTGGTTACCACCATGCCCTTGTAAAGGCTGGAATGGCATTTTCTGATATAGAAGACCACTTGAAGTGGGCAGACGACCTTTATGAAAGGATAAACTTCCACGCAGTTACTGCTTCTATGGAGATTGCCAAGGAAAAGGGATTTTATGACTTCTTCCAAGGCTCCGATTGGGAAAACGGCAACTACTTCGACCTTCGTGGCTACAAGGATGCTAAGTGGAATAAATTAAGAGAAGATGTAAAGACAAACGGACTTAGAAATGGTTACATCATGGCAATTGCTCCAACAGGTTCAACCTCAATTATCGCTGCAACAAGTGCAGGTGTTGACCCAATTATGAACAGGTACTTCTTGGAAGAAAAGAAGGGTTCAATCCTTCCAAGGGTGGCACCAGACTTGACACCACAAAGCTTCTGGCTCTATGAAAATGCCCACGAACTTGATCAAAACTTTGTAATCGAAGCTGCAGCTATTAGGCAAAGGCACATTGACCAGGCTCAGTCCATTAACTTCTATATAACAACTGACTTCACAATGAGAAAGATCCTCAACCTTTATATCAAGGCAGCCAAGGAAAAGTTAAAGTCTGTTTATTATGTGAGAAGTAAGTCTTTAGAAGTTGAAGACTGCGACTACTGTGCATCATAAATTATTATAAAGCTACAATTTTTTATAAAGTCGTAAATTTTTATAAAGTCGTAAATTTTTATGAAGTCGTAATTTTTTATAAAGTCATAAAAATTTAGAAAATCGTTACAAATTATTATTAAGGAGGAAATATGCAACTTTCAAAAAGAGGTCTCTTTAATGAAGAGGGAGACATTGAAACTTCCAAGAGAAGGGTCATCAATGGCAATACAACAAACCTAAATGACTTCAACAACTTGAAGTATAGCTGGACAAGTGATTGGTACCGCCAAGCTATGAACAACTTTTGGATACCAGAGGAAATTAATCTTTCCCAAGATGTGAAGGACTACAGGGAACTTGACAAGGCTGAAAAAACTGCTTATGACAAGATTTTATCTTTTTTGATTTATCTTGACTCGCTACAAACTGCTCAGATACCAAAGTTACAATCCTATGTAACAGCAAATGAAATCAATCTTTGCCTTTCAATCCAAGGTTATCAAGAGTCCATCCACTCTCAATCTTATTCCTACATCTTGGACACAATTTGTTCTCCAGAAGAGAGGGAAGAAATCCTCTACCAATACAAGGATGACGAAGTCCTATTAAAGAGAAACAAATTTATTGGGGACCAATACCAAGACTTCTACGAAGATGAAAACTTGGACAACTTTATGAAGGCCCTAATAGCCAACTACATCTTAGAAGGAATTTACTTCTACTCAGGTTTCTCCTTCTTCTACAATCTTGGAAGAATGGGCAAGATGCCTGGCACAGTTTCTGAAATCAGATACATCAATAGGGACGAGAACACTCACCTTTGGTTATTCAGAAGCATCATCCTTGAAATGAAAAAGGAAGAGCCAGAGATATTTACAGATGAAAATATTGAGGCATACAAAGAAATGCTTAAAAAGGGTGTTGAGGAAGAGATTGCTTGGGGTAAGTATGTCATAGGCGATGAAATTAAGGGTCTCAATGAAAAGATGATTGAAGATTACATCATGTACCTTGGCAACTTGCGTTCCAGAAATCTTGGTTTTGGCAACCTCTTTGATGAAAATATCGATGAGCCAGAATCAATGAAGTGGGTTAGCGAATACTCTGATCCTAACCAAATCAAGACAGACTTCTTTGAAGCAAGACCATCTGCATATTCCAAATCTTCTGTAATTGAAGATGACCTTTAATAAGAAAGATATTTAAGCCGGATTTTTATCCGGTTTTTATTTTTAAAAAATTTCATCCCTAAGGAGGTTTATAATATGGAAGATAAGGACAACAACAAGAGACCCAAGTACAATTTACTTAGATATTATTTGATTTCCATCTTGGCAGTCTTTGCCTTAAACTGGTTAATTTTGCCAATGGTGACACAAAACAGCATAGAAGGTTCTTCTTATTCAGACTTTAGGAGGAACTTGAGTCAAGATAAAATTGCAGAGGTAAACTTTAAACCAGACCAAATCCTCTACAAGCTTAAGGGGGATAAAAAAATCTACAAGACTGGAAGGATGGAAGACCCAGACATAGTTAGGGACCTTGAAGAGAAAAATGTTGACTACTCTTCTGAAATTCCAGAAAAGCCAAGTTTATTTATGAACTTTGTCATGACTTGGGGATTTCCAATCCTATTATTCTTCTTTCTACAAAGGGCAATGACTAAGAGGATGGAAAGTTTCGGCGGCGGCATCTTTGGTGGTGGAAAGAAAATCCAAAAGTACGAACCAAGTGGCGAAACTGTAAACTTTGATGATGTCGCAGGTCAAGAGGAAGCTGAAGAGTCTCTGGTGGAAATCGTGGACTACTTAAAAAATCCAAAAAAATATACAGACATTGGTGCCAAGTGTCCTAAGGGAGCCCTACTTGTTGGCCCTCCAGGAACTGGTAAGACTCTACTTGCCAGGGCAGTAGCTGGGGAAAGTCACGTTCCCTTCTTCTCCATAGCAGGTTCTGAATTTGTGGAAATGTTTGTAGGTCGTGGAGCAGCAAGAGTGAGAGAACTCTTTGAAGAGGCAAAAAAGAATGCCCCATGTATTATTTTTATTGACGAAATTGATACTATTGGTAAGAAAAGAGATTCAGCAGGAATTTCTGGCAACGATGAAAGAGAACAAACCCTCAACCAACTTTTAACTGAGATGGATGGTTTTGATGGCAACATTGGTATTGTTATGCTTGCTGCAACTAACAGGCCAGAGATCCTTGACCCAGCCCTTTTAAGACCAGGAAGGTTTGACAGGCAAATCAGGGTTGAGCTTCCAACTCTAAAGGACAGGATTGAAATCTTAAAGGTTCACGCAAGGTCCTACAAGATGGAAGATGACCTTGATTATTCACTTATTGCAAGGTCAACTGCTGGTGCATCAGGTGCCCAACTTGCAAATATCTTAAACGAAGCTGCCCTTCGTGCAGTTAGGATGGGTCACGACAAGGTTCATCAAGAGGACATCCAAGAGTCTATTGAAGTTGTAATTGCAGGTGCTCAAAGAAAGCAAGACATCCTTTCTCCAGAAGAAAAGAAGAGGGTTGCCTACCACGAAATTGGTCACGCCCTTGTTGCAGCCTTACAAACTGGGTCAGAACCTGTGGAAAAAATTACAATTATCCCAAGGACTTCAGGAGCCCTAGGTTACACTATGCAGGTGCCTAAGGATGAAAAGAATCTCTACACAAGAGAAGACCTTATTAATCACATCACAACTCTTTGCGGAGGACGTGCAGCAGAAGAAGTTATCTTTAATGAAGTTTCTACTGGTGCAGCCAACGACATTGAGAAGGCAACAGAAACTGCCAGGTCCATGATTACCCAATATGGTATGGCTGACGAGTTTGGCATGGTGAAGTTCCAAGACTCTGGGTCAAGATACATGGGCGACAATGGAAATATGAATTGCTCTGAAGAAACTAGGAAAGAAATTGATGACCTCATGGTTAAGATTGTGAAGTCAGCTCAGGACAAGGCGAGAAAATTAATTGCAGACAACAGGGATGCTATGAAAGAACTTTCTGAATTTTTGTTAGAAGAAGAAACTATAACTGGCAAACAATTTATGGAAATTTTATCAAAGTATAAGAACTTTGATGAAGAAGAATAAAAATATGAATTATGAAGAAGGTGGCTTGAAGCTGCCTTTTTTGTTTTCAAAAATTTCCCAGGTGTAAAGTATAAATATAGTTAGATAAAAATTTAGAGAAAGAAAAGGAGATGAATATGGGATTATTAGTAGAAGCTAAATGGGTTGACCAGTGGTATGACACAGAATCAACTGGAGGGAGTGGCATAGACAGTGGACTTAGACCACATCAAGACCCACTACTATATGTCCCACGATTTGATAAATCCAAATAAGATAGTGCCAATAGGCCCAGAGATAGACTTCTCGCTTTAAGTAAAACTTTATAAGTTAGCAACAAAAAAATCCTAGGGTTTCATGCCTAGGATTTTTTGCTGTGCATTTTTAATTTTTATTTAGCAAGTTACTTATCAAGCTTTGAAATTATTTGTGCTACTTCTGCCCTTGTTAAGTTTGTCTTAGGTGAGAACTTGTTGTTAGTAGTTCCACTTAGGATTCCCTTGTTAACTAGGAATTCAATTTCGCCAAGGGCCCAATCAGAGATTTCCTTTTGGTCATCAAAGACTACCATCTTAAGAGTTGAAGTGTCATCGCCCATTAATTTTAGATAAGCTGCCAAAGTGTATGCCATTTCTTCACGAGTGATGGCTTCATTAGCCATTGCCTTAGAAGTCTTTGGAAGAAGTTTCTTTTCAACAGCCCAGTTCATATATTCAGTGTAGAACTTGCCAGCTTCTATGTCCTTGTCCTTAACTTCAGCGTATTTCTTTGTGTCAACCTTGCCAAGTCTTCCAAGGATAGTGATAAATTCTCCACGAGTAATTTTTTCATTTGGAGAGAAGCTAAGGTCACTTGTGCCCACCATTAATTTCTTGTTGATGGCATCAATAATAGGTTTTCTTGCCCAGTGGTCAATTAAGTCAGCCTTAGAAACTTGTGAAAGTTCTTTTTGTAGTCCCTTTTCTAGGTCAAATACTTCTTTTTCCCATTCCATTGTCTTAGTAGTTGAGAATTCTGCTGCCTTTGCCTTGTCTTTAGAATAAAGTTCAATCCATTCCTTTTCAACTTGAGGAAGATCCTTCATGATTTTAGCTTCAAAGTCTGTTACAGTTTTTCTTGTTGATTCGCCAAGAGCTTCCCTGTTGCCAGAAACTAAATCATTAACAGATGAGCCAACCCAGTAGTAAGAGTTTGCATCATAAACTGGTGAATCATTTTTTGCTTCAGCTGTGGAGTCATTGATGTCAGGGAAAATTGGAATCCAAGGAATGTTAAGTGGACTTCCTAGAGTCATCCACATAAGACCTGGAGCTTCTTTAGGATAACCTTTCTTGATTTGGAAGATGTGGGCTTGCATTGTGTTAATAGAACCAATTGGTCTCTTGTGAGTCTTAGGGTTTGCTTTTCTTTCAGCCTTGTTGTCTGATGGAATAAATTCAGTTCCATCAAGTCTATTTCTAAATACATTTAAAGCATGAGTGATGTCTATTTTTTCGCTTCCTTCTGATAGGTCATTTAATAAGTCAAATCTCTTTGCATCGTAAGGAACTTTTGAGTTAGGGTCAAGGTCGTGGATACCAGACCAAACTCTTGAACGAGATGTATCTCTAATTTCCTTAGGACCATAGGATCCAGCCATATCCATTAGACCATCAGCATTTTCCTTATAAGTCTTAGCCTTCTTTGCAACTTCAACTATGTCTTTTGATGCAATTACATTTTCTTTGTCTTTAAGGTCAACGCCACCTAGCCAAAAATCGTTAGGGAAGATACTAAACTTATCAGCAGGATACTTAATGGCAACATATTGGTGGCCAGTGTAAATTTCCATGTACCAAACTTCATCTTGGTCGCCAAAGGCAACAATGTCGCCCATGGATGCGCCTTGTTCGTCAATAGTTTTTGCCAAAAGTTCAATGGCTCCCTTAGCTGATCTTGCGTGTGCAAGTAAGAAAGTTGTCATGCTAGCTTCGTTAACACCATCTTTTACAAAAGGATCGACCTTCAAGACTTCGTCTGATGGGCTAGCTGAAACTGTACAGAAGATACCTACGCCTGCTTCGTTGTAGCCAGCAGCATCGTAGACACCTTGTTCCATTTCTTTTGGCTTCTTGGAAGAGTCTGGAGTTGAGAAAAACTTCAAAGAGTCTTCCTTGTGTATGTATGTAAATCCATTGTTGACATCAACTAACTTGTCGCCCTTTTTAATTTCTCCACGTGGGTGAGTTACAAGTCTCATAGTCCTATTTCTTTGGTAGTCCTCAGTCCTTCCAAAGATAAAAGAACCATCAGTAGTTAAGTCTTTACCAACAATGATACCTGTGCAGGCAAAAGTTGGAACTGCCATGGATAGAACCATGCTAGATACAAGACCTGCAATCAATAATCTCTTCTTTCTATTTTTCATAATTACCTCCTTGGCTCCCTTTTATAAAAATGTTTTCTTTATCTAAATAAAGATGATGGAAGCGTTTTTATAAATATAAATTAACACCTCAGAATATAATAAGTCAATGTTTTAATTTTGTACTAAATTTTGTCGATGTAGCACTTAAAACCACAAAAGAAAAATCTGCAAGATAACTTGCAGATTTCACTTAATTCTTGTTTTTTAATTTTGAAATCAAGAGGCATACTAGCATTCCTAGGGATGCAATAACAACTATTGCTCCACCTGGTTTTAGGTCGAAGTAGTAGGACAGGATGACACCACTTAGGGTGTAAATAAGTCCAAGGACCAAGGTGTTAAGGAAAGTTGCCTTGTAGGATTTACTTATTAATAGTGATGATGCCACGGGCAAAACTATAAGTGATGTCACCATGAGGGCACCAATTATTTTGGCTGAAAGGGCAATTGTAAGGGCAGATAAAAGTGTGAAGATTGAATTAATTCTCGCCACATTAACCCCGCTCATCTTGGCAAGTTGAGGATCAATTGCGATGGAGAGGAGACCAAAATAATAAATTAAAGAAATTGCAACAACAAGTATAAAGGTAATGAGGACGATTACTACGTCAAGCTTTGATACTGATGCAATACTTCCAAAGAGATAGGCATCAAAGCTACTTCCTCCTGGTGAAAAGTCTGACAAGAGGGCAGCAAGTCCTAGTCCCATAGAGGTTATTATGGCAGTTGCCATATCACCAAATTGGGGGAACTTCTTCCTGATTTTTTCAATGGAGAAGGCTCCAATGACGCAGGCAAAGATGGCACCAATTAGGGGATTGATGGAAAGGATTAGTCCCAAGGCAACCCCAGCTAGCGAAACGTGAGATAGGGCATCCCCCATCATAGAAGTCCCACGATTAACTATAACAATCCCAATGAGGGGAATTATTATGGATATCATAAAGGAAACTAAGAGGGTCCTAATCATAAAGCTATACTGTAACAAGTTCAAGACCTCCCTTCTTTAGTTCGTAAAACTTATCCATTTGTAGATTATTTTTAACCCAGTCTAGTTCGTGAGTTATTAAAATTATGGATACGTCAAAATTTTTGTTTAAGTCTTCAAGGGTTTTGGCAAATTGCCTCTTTGAATTTTCGTCGACGCCTGATGTTGGCTCGTCAAAAATTAAAATTTCTGGATTGTTCATAAGGGCCCTTGTGATAACAACCCTTTGTCTCAAACCACCAGACAAGTCCCTTAGGGGATAGTCTGCGTACTTCTCTAGGTTCATCTTCTTTAAAAGTTCCATAGTTTTGTCGTAGTGGACCTTTCTTGGAATTTTTATCATCCCCATACTTTCGTAGAGCTGTAGGGTTACAAGCTCCTTGACAGAAATTGGGAAGGTATATAAATTTTCCTTTTGTGATTGAGGAACGTAGCCAATCTTTTTAAGTGAATCAAGGGTTAGGTCTTCTTCAAATATTTTTATTTCCCCAGACCTTAGCTTGAGCTCCCCAATAATTATTTTTATTAAAGTTGTCTTGCCAACTCCGTTGCCACCGATGATAGTGATTTTCTCCTTGTTCATCAGGGTCAGGTTTAAGTCCTTAAGGACTGTATCCCTATCGTAGGCAAAGTTGGCATTTTTTATTTCAATAGCCTTCATATATCACCTCAATGATTCGTATATATTTTTCAAATTGTATTCCATCATATCTATAAAGTCATCTCCAACGTTCCTTTCAATATCCCTGTTAATATACTCCATGGATATTAGGCCTTTTAGGTCAGCACCAATTTCCTCTGCGATTATGTCTGCCCCATTTTCTGGCATCCCATATTCGTAAAAGATTGTGTTGATATGTCTTTTTCTTGCGTCATCTATGGCCTTTGTGATCTTCTTTATACTTGGAGAATCTGTACTTGTGAGACCTTGGAGAGGATATTGGATGAGGTCAAAGTCCTTGGCTAGGTAGGCAAAGGCAAAGTGACTAACAATAAATTCCTTCCTCTTAGTTTTCTTAAAGAGGTCCCTGTACTTGTAGTCCAGTGCTGTAAGCTTTCTCAAAGTCTTGGAAGCATTCTTCCTGTAGATATTTTTGTTTTCAGGATAGAGCTTGGACATCTTGTATTCAATATCATTTACATATCTCTTGGCATTTCTAATACTCATCCAAGAGTGAGGATCGTAGGTTATCTTGTCCTCGTTAGTAGTTGAAGTATCACGAAGGACATCTAGTTTCATATCATCTCCATGGGAATCAAGCATCTTATAAGAAAGTAGGTCTGTGGAAATTCTGTCGCTAAACATAATCCACTTGCCCTTCTTAGGAAGCTTGTAATAAATTTCTCCATGCTCATGGCCCATCTCAAGCTTATAAGTCTTCCTGTCCTCAACCTTTATTAGGGACTTTTGTGGAACATCTTCGCCAGGGTCCTCCATGATCTTTCGACCCATCTTAATAAGGTCCTTTTCAGAGTAGTCCTTGTCACAATAGAGGAAGGCAATCCTCATATTATCTTCGTGTGTGTGACCAAATTCAAAGGAGTAGGTTTCCTTATCAAAGTCGCCAGCCACCATGTATTGGAAGTCTCCAATAGCAGCAGCCCCCTTGTAGGAAATTAAATTAACCCCACTGGCAAGATTTAGGATGTCCAAATTTGGAAGAGTATTGGCAATTGTGTCTGCCCAGTGTTCCATATTGGCCCCATTTATAATTAACAAGTCAGAATTTGACAGGTCCTTTATCTTTCTTGGAGTTGGCTCCCAGAGGTGGGGGTCCTGGTTTTTTGGCATCAGGATCCTTAGGTCCACAGTGTCACCAACTACGCTTTTAGTTAAGCTGTAAACTGGATAAAAGGAAGTGTAGACGACAGGTTTTGCGTCTTTACTTTTTTCTGCCTTGCAAGCAACTAGAGAAAAAGCCAAGAGAAATACAGTCATAATTTTTATTATTTTTGACATAAAGTCTCCTTTCTCTTAAAAAAATATCCTCGATGAAGCATCGAGGATGGGATAAATAGAAATATTATTCAGCAACTTCTTCGTAAACTTGATCGATAGTTACTGTTGGACTAACAAATGTTGGGTACCAGTCATCTTTAGCTAACATTTCTTGAGCACTTCCTCCAACTCTTAAGTGGAAGTGTGGCATGTGGTCTTCGCCGTGAACTGGCATCAATAAAATTGTTGGATATTTTCCATTAGAAGTAAACTCGTACCAATAAAGAGTTTTTCCACCGTGTTCTATTGGGTGCTTGTCTACTAGTTTGTAGTCAGCCTTGTCAATTTCTTCCCCTTCAGGTCCTTTTAAGAAAGTTATGCTATTTCCATCAACCTTTATAGCTCCAAAATCAACTGCAACGTGATCAGCAAAGTTCTTTTTAGCTTGATCTTCAGTGATATTATCTCTCTTAGCAACTTCTTCGTAAGCACCCTTTAGGCCAGGATCATCAAGATAGTTGGAAATGTTATTCCATTCGCCGTCCCAGTCAGAAAGAGTAACTTCATCAGCAGACTTATCATCAGCCTTAGTTGCTACATTTTGTTCGACCTTAGCCTTGTTCTCCTTAGGCTCATTCTTAGACTCTTCCTTGTTACAAGCAACAAGAAGAGTTGCAGATAAAGCCAAGACACCTAGCGATAGTCTAAATTTTTTATTCATAATTCCTCCTTATTATAAGTTAGCTAATATTTTGTGAAGAATTTAAAGAAATTAGCAGAAAAATTTCTTATATTAGAGAATAGACAAAATATTAGCAACTTGTAAATGATACGCATTATCATTTTTATAAACCTAGTATAACAAGTTCAAAAATTTTATTTTAAAGAACTTACTCAAATTTACTTAATTAGTATAAAAGATTATTACTTAGAAAATTATTTTGCTTTTAAGATCTAATTGATTTGATTCTTCGCCTTTATAAAAAAAATAAAAAGTTATTTAAGCGAGAGTCGAAGCTTAGAAAAAAATAATTAATTGTGAAGTTGTCCCCTATTAGGAGTTCAGCAAGCCCTATATTTATTTGCAAATTTTGGGTAAAGGTAACCTAGGTGATAATATGAAGAATATAAAAACTATTTATCTTGCAGGTGGATGCTTTTGGGGAACTGAAGGCTACTTCAAAAGAATAAAGGGAATAAAGAAGACCCTAGTTGGGTACGCCAATGGCATTAGCGACGAAACAAATTATGAATCTGTGGCAAGGACAGACCACGCAGAAACAGTAAAAATTTATTACGACTTCTCTCACATCTCCCTAACAGAGATCCTCCTCCACTACTTTAGGATCATTGATCCCAAGTCTATTAACAGGCAGGGCAATGACATAGGGCGACAATACAGGACAGGAATATATTGGGAAGAAGGAGACACAAGGTCAGAAGAAATTGTTAAGGACTTCATAGCCTATGAAGAAGAAAAACTTGGCAAGCTTGCAGTGGAAATCTCTCCCATCAAAAATTTTGTAAAGGCAGAGGACTACCACCAAGCTTATCTTGACAAGAATCCCATGGGCTACTGCCACATCAACTTGAGCTTGGCAGATGAACCAATAATTGATGACGAAAGAGAATTTTTAAATAAGTCTAAGCGAGAAGCCCTTGATGATCTTTCCTACGAAGTTATGGCAAACTCTGGAACAGAAAGGCCCTTCACAAGTGACTTAAATGCTGAACATAGGAAGGGAATTTATGTAGACAAGCTTTCGAGAAAACCCCTCTTTGTTTCATCAGACAAGTTTGACGCAGGTTGTGGCTGGCCATCCTTCTCAAGACCAATCCTTTCAACCTATCTCGATGAAGAAGTGGACACTTCTTATGGAATGGTAAGGACAGAAGTGAGGTCTAAGTCATCAAACTCCCACCTTGGTCACGTCTTTCATGATGGACCAATAGACATGGGCGGACTTAGGTACTGCATCAACGGAGCAGCTCTTGACTTCATCCCCTACGAAGATATGGATAAAGAAGGCTATGCAGACTATAAGATTTTTGTAAAATAAAAAAAGAAAAGAACCTAGGACTTTATGGATTAACCATATTCCCAAGTTCTTCTTTTTGTGTACAAACCTAGTTATTATTTTGACTTAAGCATAAAAATTAGGATAACTTTATTTTATTAGATAATTTAAGCTTTGGTTTTTAAAACACATTTGAATATTAAGAAAGTATGAGTTAGTAAAATTTTATGAGATAGTAAAAAAATATAAGTCAGTAAAAGTTTATAGACTCATAAGAAAATTATGGACTCATAAAATTTTATGAATTTACAAAAATCTAATAAGACTATAAATAAGGGAGCGTGAGGCACGTAAATTATATTAAGCTGTTGTTATTTAATATTTTTGTTAATTTTTATTCCCTAGTAACCCTTATTTGCCAGCTATACCCTCAAGTCCCTTGTCAACAAGAGCTTGTTTTTCTGGGTCAATCTTTGGAGTGTCCATTGTGAAGGAGTTATTAACAACTGTGAAGTCGAAGTATCCAAGTCTTGCAACTGGTTTAATGCTGCAGATATCAATCTTGTCTTCGTCAGTTATGAACTTGTCGTCAATGTGGATTCCAATAACTTCACCGATAATGATATCGATTGTGTTAAGTGTGTCAACACCTGGAAGTCTAATTGTTTGAACGTATTTTATCTCGTATTGGATAGGTGAACCCTTAACTCTTGCAACATCTACAAGCTTGGATTCTTCTTTTTCAAGACCGCAGTGTTCGAATTTGTCCATAAAGTCTTCACTTGCAATTGAAGATTCGTTCATTGCTTGTGCAAGATCTTCAGTTACCATGTTGTAAACAAATTCTCCAGTTCTTTCGATATTTTTAACAGTGTTTTTTCTGTCACCAAATACGTTTTGGTTAGCTGAGAATAAAACTAGTGGTGGGTCAAATGTTAGGTTTGTGAATTGTGAGTATGGTGCAATGTCGTCTGTTCCATCTGGGTTCTTAGTTGAAATCCAGCCAATTACTCTTGGTACTGAACATGATTTAAATGGGTTCTTTTTTAGTCCGTGGTTATTTTTCTTTGGTTCGTAAAACATAATTATCTCCTTTTTTTCTGTAAAAATTTTAAAACAATAAACTTTCTAAATTATTTAATTAACAAAAATGCTATAGGCGTAGTGATTAAGAAACAGAATATAGTTCTTTCAAACCATATTATTACTAGGTCCTTAATGGAAACATCAATCTCAGATGCTACAATTGTAGGGATTGTAGTTGAGAACATAATTACTTGAGCAACACTCATTACAGAGATTATAAATCTTGTAACTAGAGGAGCCTTTGTTACCACCATTACTGGTAGGAACATTTCAGCAAGTCCTAACATGGCAGCCTTTGCTGCTAGTAGTGGCTCAGGTATTCTAAGTAAAAGTGTAAGTGGATATAAAATATATCCGAAGTAGTCGAATACTTGTGTGTAGTTTGCAATTATAAGTGCAACTAGACCGATTGACATAAAGTTTGGCAGAACTTCAAATACTAGGTTAAAGGAATCTAAGACATTCTTAGTGGTTCTTGGAACAACAGGTCCTGCTTCCTTGCAAAGTGTAAGTCCTTCATTAAGTGATGCCATAAATAGATTGCCTTCAAGTTTTTCTTCTGGGTAACCTTCCATGTCCTTGTAGTATCTATCTGATGTTGTTGAAATTGGTGGAATTCTAACTGTTATGGCACTAAGTGCAAAGGTAACAAATAGTGAAACGAAAACATATTCGCCCCAATATTCCATTAGATCAGTTGTGTTCGCAATTACTATTAAAAAGGATATTGCAACTGTAGTAAAGCCTGTTACTACTGCCACAGCTTCTCTTTGTGTATACTTTCTCTCCCTGTATAGGTCGTCAGTCATCATTACCCCAACTGCAGTTGATCCCATAAAGGCTGCTACTGCAATTACTGCTGTCCTACCAGGAGTCTTCCAGATTGCTCTCATTATTGGTCTCAAAAAGTTTCCTATAAAATCAATAAATCCGTAGTCCATTAAGAAAGTTATAAAAATTGCTGAAATTGGAATTAATGTACCTACTTGTATTGCCAGTGAGTTAAACAAGAATGGACCGTGGTCATCTCTTGCAACTGCTTCTGGTGCGTAACCAGAGAATAAATAGAGTGTGAAGAATGCCCCAATTAATTTTGTGAAAGAGAATATTATAGTGACTTTATCAGCCTTCCAAGTTCCCTTCACAAAAGGTCTAAAGGCACCTATCATAATGATGATAAAGGCATAAGCTGTTGCAACTTTTGGTAAGCTGTTAATAAAAAGTGAAATTACATATTCTAATGGGATTGTCGATTTGTCATCCACCTTGATAGGCACGAAAAAGGCAAATATTCCAATTGCACTGAGAATTATAAACTTAGCAAGTAATTTCGGGTCTTTGTAAAGCTTTTCTTCCCTATGTATTATTTTTTCTTTCATTTATTTCCTCCTTTTGATATGATAATAACCTTTTCCTAAACACAAAAATATGGAATATATTGCTTTAGATTTTAAAGTTTTTGCTTTATAATATAATCACGATAAAGTATTTAGACTTTTGAGGTAATAGAATTTTAGAATTTATTTGATTAAGGATAGAATAAAAAAGAATTTAAGAAAAGAGAGAGGAAAAAATTGGGAGACAAGTTACTTTTATACGACATAATAACAAAGGACTACATACACAACCTAATATATGGAGACTTATCAAGAGCAAGACTCTTTCAGTCCACCTTTAGCCAATACCAACTTGACCTTGACACCAACTACATAATCACTATTATGTATGACGACTTTTGGAAAGTCTGCAAAAATCGTGACAACCACTACAGGTATATTTTAAAGAGAAAACTGCTTGAATACACTAGAGAAATAATTAAGGACTATAAGACCATCTCCACTACCCTAACGGGGACTGACAAGATAATAATTTTTTTGGATTGCCAAGGAAGGACTGAGGAAGAGGCCTTTGACCTAAGCCAGGAGTTAGCAGAAAAAATTATTGATGATCTAAAGAATGAGATGACTCACACAGTGAGCATTGGGATAAGCTCTTACTGCAAATCTAACAAGGACCTAGCTAAGGGATATGAAGAATCCTTTAACTGTCTGGAAAATATTTTTAACAAGGGACGAGGAAAAATTTTAAGACCCAGCCTTATTGATGTAAAAATTGACCAAGACTACAAGTCTAAGATTGATAAAAAAATCTATGAACTCCTAATAAAAATTGGCTTTCAAGATAGGGAAGGCTCCTACGACATAGTTGATGAAATTGTTCAGGATATGGTGGAGAGAAACGTAAGCGAAGAATACATTAAGTCCAACCTCATTAGGCTACTTGTGGAAGTTATAAATTATTTTTCCAGGGGAAGTCTAAAGTCCGACCTGTCACTTATAACTGTAAAGAGCATTGAAACCATTGTTGGCTCTAACAATATTGACGATACCAGGGCAGCAATAAATAGGACCCTTGACCTAATAAGTTCTGGACTTGAAATAGAAGACCAACATGACCTTGCCATGAATAACGCCAGGGCCTATATTGAAAAATATTATACGAGGGACATTAGCCTTGATGAAATATCTATGGTGGCAGGTTACAGTAAGAGTCACTTCTCCAGGACCTTTAAGGAAAGAATGGGGATAAACTTTTCAAAATACCTAATAAGGGTGAGGATAGAAAATGCTGAAAAGTTAATAAGGTCATCTGATCAATCAATTTTCGACATCTCCCTTGAAGTTGGCTTTAACGACTACTCCTATTTTTCCAAGGCCTTTAAGGATGTTTATGGACTTAGTCCCAGGGATTATAGAAATAAAAATAAAAATTAAATTATATAGAAAATGCCAGAGGGGGTTATGTCTCTGGCATCTTTTATTTCAAAATTTTTATAATTTCTTCTTGGGCTTCCTTGCCTTCTGGGAAGATTGACAAGAGTGGATAGCAGTGGCAAAGTCCATTTCCCACTATTATTTTGTAATTAACCTTGTATTTTTTTAGGGCTTCCTCAAAAAGAGGTGCAAAGGCATAGATCACTTCATAAGACCCATAGTAGAGGTAGGTCATTGGAAAGTTACTAAAGTCTCCCCTGTAGGGATAGAGCATATATTCAGGGACACTTTCTCCATTAGTCATAATTTCTTTTGCAGTGTCAAAATACTTGTAGTCAACCATTATGTCCTTATTGTTTAATTCCTTCAGCCTATCCATATCGAGATCATTAGATAGACATCCACCAGCAGAAGATGCGATGATTTCTCTTGGCATCTTTAAAGGCAATTTATTTTCATTTATGTAGAGACCAAGTCCAAGGGCAAGTGAGGCTCCAGATGAAAAACCTAAAATGGAAAGGGACTCTTCCCCATAGGTTTTTGTCATCTCTTCATAGACTCCTACAGTGGCATCGTAAGCTTTCACTATGGTCTTGTCAATGCAAAGGGGATAAAAGTAGAACCAGACATCTTTACCAGTGGTGCGACAAATCTTCTTGGCAAAGCTTAAGTCCCTCTTGTCGGGATTTGTTATGTAGCCACCGCCAAAGAGGTATAAGATTGCACCGGGATTTTTATTTTTTGAATGTATTACAATCAATCTTTGGGACAAAAAAGTCCTATCATCATAATAAATGTCGGCTTCATCTTTAAGCTTGAAGCTTGGCTTTTGATTTTGCCTACTGGCATAATTTAAAATCTTATCCTTTGGCAAGAGAAAAATTTTTTTAATTCTAATTGCCCTTACTAGACCTGCTAAAATCTTATAAGAAATGCTCATAACAAACCTCCTATATCTAATAGCATATTATCACTTTAACAAGAAAAAGATTAAAAATTTTAAGAAAAAGACCCTTTAAAATAAAATTTTTTATAAAAATTAAGGAAAACTCCTCCGCAACCAAAAGTTGCGCCCCATTTGCTTGTTAGACCAGGATATTTTTGTTATCATTTCTTACATAAAATGAAATTATGAGATAATAAAAGGCGAGTGAAAATTATGTACGGAGAAAAAATAAAAGCAAAGAGAAGAGAACTAAATCTCTCCCAAGAAGACCTTGCCGACAAACTTTTTGTAACAAGGCAGGCAATTTCAAAATGGGAAAATGATAAGGCCACACCAACAATGACCAACTTGAGAGAACTCTCTGAAATATTTGGAGTTGATATGGCATACTTTATTGGTAAAGCTGAGGAAGAAAAGAAAGAAGTAACAAAAGAGGGCGTTGAAGAAAGAAGTGAAGATAAAAGAAGTACGAAAAAAATTATTGGAGATGGACTCTGGGACATCTTCATCTACGCCTGCCTTTGTGGGCTAGGGATTTTCTTTTTCGCAGTTTACTACTTCCTCTTTGTGGAAAGTTACCTGGGTAAGGACCCGAAAGACATGCCCTACCTCATCCTTACAATCTATATGATTGTAGCCCTAATAGCCTTCCCTCAAGCCTACAAAGATATAGGTGACAAACTAGATGACCTTGAATACAACTTGTTCTCCAAAGTAGTCCTACCCCTTGTCTACCTTCTCTCTCCCTTAATAGTCTTCTATCACATAATAAAAAATAAAAATTAAAAAACAAAAACTAAGTCCACCCTAGCCGGTGGATTTTTCTTTGGGAAATAAAAATAGTCTAAAAAGTCAATATATGTTAAAATCATTTTATATGGAGGTGTTTACATGGATACCAGTGGACCCTGGAAAAAATGTATGTGCCTACGCGATAAAGAAAGTCTTGTGATTTAAAAGTAGAGTCTTAAGTTCATGTATCTTTACCGCTAGGCAGCGAATTTTTATGCAAAAATTTATGATATTTGCAAAAATTAGGAGGTTACATGAACAAATTAGATAGAGAAAGATTAAAAATCTTGCAAGATGAGATCAACAAGATGGACCCTGTTGATATAGCAGAAAGACTAGAAGACCTATCCAAAGAGGACACAGCGATTTGGATAAAACTTCTAAATAAAGACCTCTTGGCAGATGCCTTTTCACTTTTGCCAAGGGAGAAAAAAATAGAAATGATAGGCTCACTTTCTGAAGAAAGAATAATAAGCCTTATGAAAGAGCTTGAAGAAGACGAGGTAGTAGATACCTTGCAAGAACTTCCTGCCAATATGGTTAGAAAGTTTATGAACCAATACATTGAAGAGGATAGAAGACCAATTATTAATGAACTTCTAGGCTTCCCTAAGGACTCCGTTGGTTCCATTATGTCTGTTGGTTTCATCTTTGTTAAGTCAACAGCTACACCAACACAAGCCTTAGAAAAAATCATTCACTCAGACCTAGATGCAGATAGACTAGAACAAGTTTGGGTTACAAACCAGTCCCTAGTCCTAATAGGCTATGCAAACCTAGCCGACCTTCTTCGTAATAAGAACAAGGACATCGAAGAATTTATGCATCCAATTAACGCCAGCGTTTACGCAACAGATGACCAAGAAGTTGTTGCTAAGTTGGCGGTTAAGTACGACTTATCAGAAATCCCTGTAACAGATTCTGAAGGCAGACTTGTGGGTATTGTCCCAGCAGAATGGGCAATCGACGTTATGCACGAAGAGTACGAAGAAGACTTGGGTAACATCCACGGTATTAGTGAATCATCACCAGAACACTACTGGGACAAGTCTGTAATTAAACTTGCCAAGGACAGGACAATGTGGCTCATCATTTGTCTTGTGACAGCAACCTTCACAAGCTTTATTATAAAGAGATACGAAACCCTCTTGGCATCATCGGTTGCTCTTGCAGCCTATATCCCTATGCTAATGGACTCAGGTGGAAACGCAGGTACACAGTCATCAACAACTGTTATTCGTGGAATTTACACAGGCGAAATTGAATTTAAAGAATTTGCCCAAGTAATGTTTAAGGAACTTCTCATAGGCATAATAGTAGGAGCCATCCTTGTAATTGTAAATATTATTAGGATGTCAATCCTTGATAGTGTGAGCATTGGTGTTACACTCACAGTATCAATTACACTTCTTACAACAATAGTCCTATCAAAAATTATTGGAGGGATTCTACCCCTAATTGCAGAAAAAACACACGTAGACCCAACAATAATGGCAGGCCCACTTATCACAACAATAGTAGACACCTTGGTACTATTCGTTTATTTCGAAGTAGCAACAATTTTATTAGGTGTTTAAGAAGTCCATAAAGTAAGAAAAAAATAGGGGGGATGGCAATTCTGCCCCTCTTTCAATTTGAGGTAAAATATATTAACAAATCAATACGTAATCTATATAAAAAAGTTAACAAATGTAGTACAATAGAAATATAAAAACTTAAATAACCAAAGATAAAACATACAAAATTTTAAGCAAGTGAATTTATAAAGGAGATGGAAGAAGATATGAAAAATTATTTGAAGAGGACAACGACATTTTTCTTAGCATTACTAATGCTATTGTCAGTCCCACTACAAGCCTTTGCCGAGGTAGGCCAAGGAGGACAAGAAACTCCTAAAGTGGAGAAGAAAATTAATTATGACGAAAATTCTATAAGTGATAGTGGCTTTAAAGAAGGCTACATAAACAACAAGGATATAGATGTTAAAGTTGCAAAACCTAAAGATGGAAGTCAAAAATTTATAGAAGGGCCAGACATTCCAGACATCTACACAATGAAGGCAGAATACAAAATCCAGCGTGGTGATAACCAGATAAATAATTATCAACCCTACGAAGTATCAGTTGGACAAAGTATTAAAGAAGAAGATAAGGAAAAAATAAAACAAACAATAAAGCTTCCTGACTTTGATGGTTATACTACACCAACACCAAGCTTTGACGTAACACATGCTAGCATTGTGAACAAAGCAAATGAAGGAAAAAAAATAGAAAAAAAGGAAGGGCCAAAATCTTGGACAGAACACAAGGGCCTTTTGCCATATATATATATTGGAAAGAAAAACACATTAAAAGTTAAACATGTTTTCCAGAGTTTAGAAGATCAAAATAAATATGGACCTATGGATGGCCAAACTAAAGAAATAGAAACTATTGAAACAGGACTAACAGGTTCAATAGTTACAATAAGCCCCCTTGAAAGAGATAAAATAAAAGGCTACGAACCAGAAACTAACGTTATAGAAACACAAATGCCAGAACATACTAAGAACTATGTTGTAGAATACAGATATAATAGAAAACACTTTGACGTTCATTATGACACACAAGGTGGCTCACCAATAGCAACTAGAACAATTTACTATGGTCAACGAATCCCTACAATACCTTTACTAGATAAAAAAGGAAAAATAACTACAGATACAAGCGCAGATCCGACATATAAAGTGGGGAGTATTTTCCAAGGATGGAAACCTTCTATTGAATTAAAAACAAAAGATGGAAAAAAATTTGAGAAAGATAAAATAATTAAAGACAAAAGCGGAAATCCAATAAAAACATTAGATGCAAACTTAATTATGCCAGCAGATAATGTGACTTTTACAGCCGTATGGAAGGACAAGGAAAAGGCTGACTACGCTGTACAATTCTGGGCAGAAAAGGCAGACCATGCTGATAATGCAGGACTAGAAAAATACGACTATATAGGCACTCGTGTCTATAAAGACCAAACCACAGGCTCTATACCGGACATAGATAACGTGTCTGTAAAAGACATAGTCTTCCCAGACCTAGACCAAGCTCGTCTAGACAAGATATGGGGTGGCGAAGTTCCTTATCTAAACAAGTTCTATGTCTACAACCAAGAATTAACTCATGACCAAAACAAGGACCCTAAAAATGTAAACCTAGTTAAGTCTGTTGATTCAACAGGTAAGACTGTCTACAACATCTACTACGATAGACAAGTCTACAACCTTTACTTTACAAAATCTAACGTGGCTGGATCCGCTTTTTACCCAGAAATAAGCAAAGACGGTAAAGAAGTAGGTAAAGAGGGTAATCCCTACCACTTTAAGGCACGCTTTAACCAAAGTATGGTTGGTTTGTGGCCAGACGATGTAAAGGAAGTAAGGGGATTTACTGAAGGTAATAATAGTTTAGGATGGTTACCAAATTTAAAAAAACCAAAACATTTTTATAGAGACACACCGCCTTATAGACTCTCCGCCAATCTCTTTATAGATTTTCCTGAATTAAAAGATCAAGATGGCTATGCTAGTGAAATAGACCTAGGCAATGGAGGAAAAAAGCCAGCTAGTATTACAGACCTTTCCTTTGGTATTGATCAAAATGAGAGAACAATGCCCCACCAGATAGACTTTTGGTTGGATGGTTTTGACGGCGAGCCAGTTATAGATTATGACCTCTACACCATAAAATCGGATACCGATAATAGTAATTATCATGATTTTCTTCCACCAGACCTCCAAGGTTTTACACCAAAGAATTCAGGAGGAAGAGGTTCAGAGTTTAAGGAGGATAGTGATTTAGATGACCTTAATGATGAACGTGAGGAAATAACACCTTTTCCTGAGGTATATTATAAAGAATTAGATGAAAATGGAGATCCTAAACAAAAGGGCAAGTTATACTTTATGAGGCATTTTCCTGGTGATGATAAAGAATTTGATCAAAATGGTTACTTGAAATACGAGTATTCTCGTAACAAGTATCCACTAAGATTTAACTACGACCCATCAATAATTAGAGATGACAGTTATTTTAATGATAAAAATCAATTAGACACCTTCTACGAATTTCCACTAAAGGCTCTAAGTCCTGAAGCGGATACGGAAAAAAGCTACAAAACAGGGAATCCGAAAAACATATTGGATAATCCGGAAAAGTTAAAAGAATTAGGCCTTACAGACCTTGTTTTCACAGATCCTAAAGATGGCAAGTTAAAAGTTAAGCGTCCAGAAGGCCTTTCAGAGGACATGGTATTTAAGGGTTGGGCACTAGACCCTGCTGGCACTAAGCTTGTCAGGGATAACGGAAGCGAGAAGATGCCTTCTCACCCAGTAAACTTATACGCTAAGTGGGGCGAACCAGACTCTAAATGGAAGGTAACTATAGACCCTAATGGAGGTTATCTATCTCCAATAAAAGCTGAAGACTTGATAAAGGAAATGAAGACAATTAAAGAGGGCGATATAGGTCAAGAAGAAGAAAAGACTTATCCTGTAGCAGGATATAAAAATCTATCATTATCAAAAGAAGAAAATGAAAAGAGAGAAAAGGCTGAAAAGGCAGCGGGTCACCAAGTCTTCACGTTTGTACAAAGGCAAAAATTAAATAAACTAGAGGAACCTCAACGTTTGGGATATGACTTCATAGGCTGGGAATGGGTTAAGTTCAATGAAGATGGAACAGAAAACAAAACATATTCTAAAGAATATAAGGTTCCAGAACTATACTCCTTTGGAAATGACATTGTATCAAATGTATATCTAAAAGCTATCTGGGTTAAAAATGACCTACAAACAGTAATGGCATACCACCATATACTTGATAAGGACTTAAAGGAAGTACCTGGATCACCTGAGTCCCAAGAATTACCTAAGAGAAGGAAAGGCTACTTTGCGGCTGCACTAGGTAGCAAGCAAGGGTCTGAACTTACCCTAGTTCCAAAGGCTCAATGGGAAGCTTTAAAACAAAGTAATGATACCTTTAAAAATTATTACAATGAAGAAACTGGTAGAACAAACAACTATTTCCAAGTTCACGAGATAAAAGGACCTATTGAAGAAAAACAACAAGATGGACCAGATATAGAGAAAAACAACTCGGAAAATGACTTCCATTTCTTCTATATGCCTTATAGAAAGAGAGAGTACAAGGTTAACTACCTTGATGAGAGATGTAAGGCAGATGTAGAAAAATTCATAGCAGAAGCTAAAGATAAATTTAAAAAGAATTACGAAGCTATAAAAAACGATAGTAATAAGACAGAAGATCAGAAAAAAGAAGCTTATAGAAATTTAATAAAAGTTAATGAAGAATATTTTGAAAGGATTGTTTCCAAATATTCAATTATTGCACCAGAAACAGTTATAAATGGAAAGAGACATTATGATGCTAGAAACTATAGGCACATACCAGGTTGGACTTTGGCAGAAAATGAAAGTCCACAACAACAACTTTTCTTTGATGTAGACGAAAGTACAAATGAATTCTTGGGAATCAACGGAACAGGACTTGGAGAAATTTTCTTCTTCTATCAAGATGCCAGAGTTATAGAAGTTAAAAATCCTGAGGACAAAGTTCCAGATGGTTATGTAAGAGTAACTTTTAAGGCAGACAAGGGTGGATCTTTTGGAAAGGATGCCAAAGGTGATGACATCAAGGTACTTTATTATGATGTAATAAAAGGACTTAAGTCAGATTTACTTCCGGTTCCACAAAAATGGGAAGGACTAGATAATCTAAAGGATAAGGATAAATACTATATCACTCCTGATTATGGTAAAAATTTTGTAAAATGGGATAATAAGCCACTTTTAAACAAGGAAACAATCCTACAAACTGCTGATAATAATTTCTATGTATTCACAGCCTACTTTGATTGGTCAGGACTATCAACAAGTTCAACTGGTCTAGTAAGAACTGAAGCCTTTAAAGATCCTGATAGTAAATGGACTAATGACTTCGCTCCAAAGATTGAAGACTTAAAGAAACAATTAGTATGGAAAGAAAAAGATAAAGTTAAATCTATTCCAGCTGGAACAAAAATTGAATTCGTCTACAAAGATGATGCTGGAAAAGAAACAAAAATAAATACAGATGAAGATGTATTTAATCTTGTAAAAGAAATGGGCAAGGAAGATAAGGACGAAGTAGTTCGTGTAGTTAATATTGTAGCTAAGGTTACTTTTGAAGAAGGAAAGAAAGCTCAAGAATTGACTATCCCAATAACAGTTTACAAGAATGTTTACGAAGCCCTTAACAAGGAAGGCGACAAACCACTATTCTTAACAGAAGCAGAAGGAAAAGAAGCTAAAGACGGCGGACTAAAAGATGTAAGTGGTAATTATGTAAAAGTTACAGTTCAACCAACAAACAAACCTTCAAATAAAGATGCCAAGATCTATTATGTAAATCCAAAGGCTTGGGTAGAGATATCAAAAGTTGATATTAGTAAGGATGCACCTAATTTAGGTTTTACAAAGTGGACTGCAGATAAAGATGCTCAAAATGAAAATGGCAAATTTGATTTTACTAAGCGACACAAGTTTACAGAAGATACAGTAATTACTCCAGGCTTTACAAATGAAGTAGTAGAACAAGAAGATCCAAATAAAAAACCACCTGTACCAGATAGCTATGTAAAAGTTATAGTGAAGACAACAGATAAGGCTACAACTGCATTTGAAAAAACATTCTGGGTTAACCCAGAGAAGGAAGTTACTATTCCAGTAGATAATCCAGTTGGAAAAACTGTAGACAAAACAGCTACAGAAGCAGCCAAGGCTTATACTTTCAAAGATTGGAAGTCAGATGAAACAACTTCAAGAACTTGGACAAGTGGAATAAAGGGAAAATTTACAAAAGCAACAACTATTATAGCGGAGTATACTGAAGTACAAAATATTATCCCTTATGATCCTGTTAAAGATCCAACAACAAGACCAGATGGATATGTAAGGGTAACATTTGTAGCAGAAAAAGGATTAAACTTAGAGAATGTAATACACTACTATGTAAAGAAAAATGCAGGAATAAAACTTAATGATACTAAACTTGTAAAACCAAAAGTAAAAGCTGAAACGGGTTATGAATTTGTTAAATGGGATCCTGAAGATACAACTGAAATAAAAGACACGGATGTTGTAGTAAAAGCAAAATCAAAAGAACTCGACTCATTTATACCTGCAGATGGAAATACAAAGCCTGATGGCTATGTAACAGTTACTTTTGTAGCAGGAGATAATGGTAGCCTTGATGGTGTTCAAAAGTACTATGTAAATCCAACAAAATATATTGCATTTAATCCACCAAAAACAATTGGGAACACTGGATATGAATTTGCATCATGGTCACAAAATTCTGCACAAAATACAAATTATACGAAAGATACAAAAATTACAGCTACATTTAATCAAATAGGTGAAGTGTCATTGGTAGAAAAACCTGGTTATGTAAAGGTTGACTTCGTAATTAAAGGCAAAGGTGGTTCAATATTAACTGGACAAACTGCGACTTACTATGTTGATCCAAACAGAAAAGTAACTCTAAATGCACCTGTAACAAGTGCAGATGTAGGTTATGAATTTGCTTCCTGGTCGCAAGATCCAGCGGCAGAGAAAAAATATGCACAAGCAACAATTATTGAAGGAACCTTCAAAAAACTTGATGATATAATTCCAGCAACTGATGATCAAGGTAAGGAGAATGCTAAACCAGAAGGCTATGTAACTTTAACCTTTGAAAAAGGTAATGGTGGAAAAACTATAACAGGTAAAACTATTTACTATGTAAATCCAAAGGCAAACACAGCTAAAACTTTAGCTGATATTACAAAGCCGAAGGTAAGTCCTGACACAGGATATACATTTGACAAGTGGGACACTGAAAATAGTTTCCAAATAAAAGCTGACAAGACTGTTACAGCAACATATAAGGAACTTCCTTTGGTTTCTGATGCACAACTTCCGGGATATGTAAAAGTTACTTTTGATACAACAAGCAAGGGACATATTGAAGGAACAAGTAAAACAGAAAAAATTGTATATGTAAATCCAAAAAAACCAGTTGTATTAAAGAGTCATGAACCAAAAATTACACCAACAACCAACAATGTCTTTGCTCGTTGGGATGTAAACTTGACAAAAGAAACATTTTTCAAAGATGGGGATAAAATTACAGCACAATATTATGACAAGACTATTATTAGCGTTACAGAAGTCAAAGACTTTGTAAAAGTTGTATTTGATAAAGGAGACAATGGTGATTTAGCTGGTACACAAACTTACTGGGTTAAACCAGGTGTTGATGTTACAGTGCCAGCGCCAACAGTAAATCCAAATACAGGATATGAGTTTAATAATTGGACACATTCATTATCTGTTAACTTACCTGCAAATTCACCAACTTATACAATAAAGGCTGAATACAAAGCTTTAGAAGATATAATTGAATGTGACAAAATTAGACCTAATGGTTATGTAAAAGTAGAATTTGTAAGCTATGGAAATGGTAAGCTTATAGGTAATAGATCTTATTATGTAAATCCGAATAAAAATGTTGACTTAACATCTAAAGCAGATGCTATTTTCAAGAATCCTAATGTAGGTTATACAGAAATAGGTGGAAAGTGGTCAAACGATAATAATAAAAATTTAAAAGATACTTTTTCACAAGGTACAAGTTTTAAATATAATTTCAAAGAATTAAAAGGTGTTGATACAACAAATCACCCAGGGTATGTTAAAGTCGAATTTATAGCGGGAGAAAATGGTCAAATTGTTGGTGGTAATAAGACTTACTATGTAAATCCTAATAAAAATATCACAGTAGGTTCAAATGAACTAGCAATTCCTGACACTAATCCAAACAAGAACTATGAGTTTGACAAATGGTTTACAGGTATTGACCAAACAAATCCTGTTACAAGTGATAGGACATATATTGCACAATTTAAACTATCTAAGGCAACTTTAACTTATGTGGCAGATGATAAAACGTCAGGAACAGTTCCAAAAGAGCTATCTTATGATATAGGCACAGAAATTACTTTAGCTGGTAGAAATGACTTAAAGAAAGATAATTATTCATTAACTGGTTGGAAGATTGATGGAAAAGTTTATAAGCCAGGTGCTATATTCACTATTAATGAAAACACAACAGCAGAAGCAGTTTGGGAAGCTGGTCTACACACTGTAGAGTTTTATACAGATGGTGCAGGACACATTCCTTTACAACAAGTAAAACATGGCGAAAAAATTGCAGAAGTTACTAACCCACAAAAAAATGGATATTTCTTTACAGGATGGACATTAGATGGACAGCCATTTAAGCCAGAGACAGATGTAGTTACAAAAGACATTACTCTTGTAGCTCAATATTCAAAAGATATTATTCCTCAAACAGGAACAGATAAGCCTGAAGGAGTACCTAAGAGTTTTGTTTCAGTAGAATTTAAAGAAGGAACTAATGGTAATCTTACAGGAACTACAAAATACTGGGTTAACCCAGCAGCAGGAAAGAAACTATCTGATATAGTTCATCCAACAGTAACAGCAACAGAAGGATGGAAGCATACAGGTTGGGATAAGGCTGAAGATACAGAAATTAAATCTGCATTAGAAGTTACAGCTCAATATTTAAAGAAGGTTTTAACAGAAGAACCTACAGAAAATGCAGAAAAGTATGTAAAGGTAGAATTTAAAGAAGGCGAACACGGAACTATTGCTGACACTGAAACAAAAACTTATTGGGTGCTAAAGAATGAGGCAGTATCACTTACAGCTCCAACTGTTACTGCAAAAGAAGGGTATTCACAAAAGGCTAATGATGATGCTTGGTCACCAAAATTAGCAACATCATACTCAAGTGATACAATTCACACTGCACAATATGTTTACAATGGAAAAGATGTTATACCACAAAAAGGTATCGATAAACCAAATAATGTACCAACAGATTTTGTTTTAGTAGGATTTAATCAAGGTGAACATGGAACAATAGCTAGCACAGAAACTACAAAGTACTGGGTAAATCCTAAAGCTCTTGTAACTTTAACTCCACCACAAGTAAAAGCCAACTCAGGCTATGAACTAGAAAGAGGCTACAGTGCGTGGGATAAGTATTTAACAAATATATTTAGCGAGGCTACAACTATCACAGCACAATATAGGAAGGTTGAGGTACCTACTCCACCAACACCAGAATATCCAGGCAGACCTGTACCTATATATCCTGAAGTAAGGCGTGAAACTATTATTCAAGAAAAGATTGTTAAGGTTCCTGTACCTGTTTCCGATAACTACTTCAAAGAAGTAAGATACATGCAAGGCTTTAATGGTTACTTCAGACCTAATGATGGGCTTACTCGTGCTGAGGCTGCACAAATTCTTGCTAATGCTCTTGTTGAGGACGGCTACAAGTACAATCCTAACTTCAAGATTTCTTACAAGGATGTTGGAGAAGCTTGGTACACTAGGGCTGTTAAGATTGTAACTGAAGCGAATGTATTTGCTGGTTATGATGATGGCAACTTCAAACCACAAGCTAAGATCACAAGAAACGAATGGATTGCAACCCTAAAGAGGTTCCAAGAACTTGGCGATGCTAGTGGCAACAATATGAAGTTAAGTGATAACCACTGGGCTAAGTCAGAAATCCAAGCTGCTTTCAATGAAGGCTGGCTAAAGATTTACACTGATGGACTTGCAACTTACAAGGGGGATGAGTTTATCCCAAGACAAGAAGTTGCAGCTGTATCTAACAAGGCCTTTAAGAGAATGGTGGACAAGACTTACATTGCTAGAAATAATTTAAGTCTTGTGACTTACAAGGATGTTAATACATCTATGTGGGCATACGAAGACATCCTTTGTGCAAGTAATACTTTCTTAGACAAGAAGGATCTTTACAGAGCTCATTGGGTTAAGGAAGATAAGAATCAATTTAATATTGACACTAGCGATCTTAAGATTGTTCAAAAGAACTTCCAAAGAAATCCTAGATAAAGAAAGAGAGAAGGCCGGGTCCTTCTCTTTTTTGAATTTATTATGAAAAATTTTTAATTGCTATAGGTTTAAAAGTTTTGTTGAATAAGATTATTAAAAAAGTATTGATGACAAATAAAAAATTATTAGACGAGGAATAGGTTTAGATGAAAAAAGATATACTTAATAAAAAATAAGAAAGTAAATCAAGGGAAAAGGAGCACTAAAAAGAGAAGGCTTTATGTGGTTAGCACAAAGTCTTCTCTTTTATTTATTCCAATTATTTACAAAGTCCTCAAAGCTTTCTCTGTCCTTTGAAATTTCTTCTAGGCTTGTGTTTTTTTCTTTTAAGATTTCTTCTATTTCCTTCCTGTAGAAGATGAAGATCTTGTCCTTAGGGTCTTTATTGTTGTCTGTCTCTAAGTCCCTGCCACTTGCTAGATAATAGATCCTGTCGAGGTTACCTATAAGGGCAAAGCTCTCGATGGCATTGATAAAGAGGTCTTCTCGATTGATGTTAGTCGTGTCCTTCACGAATACCTTAAGTCCATAGGGTGATTTACTTGAAAGTATTTCTATGGTGCCTACTTGGAAGTCTTTGGGGTAGTCTTGGTTTGTAATTATATGTGAAACTTTTGAGTTGTCGCCAACGAAGTCTGTCTTGTACTCGTACAAGCTATCAACTTTTTTATTTTGACAGCCACAAAGGATTAGGACTAGGCTAAAAAAAATATATAAGCTTTTCAAATTCATCACCTCTTTAGCGTATTATATCAAAAAAAATAAAAAGTCACGAGGACTTTTTAAATTCTTTATTTACAATTTACATGATTGTTCTAAAAAATATTCCAAAGATTAATAGGATTAAAAATAGTAGGGTAAATTTATAATTCACGTTTTTTCCTCTCAGATTCTTACTTTAACATTTGGCTTAACTCTTTTATGAGAGTTAGGTTAGTTACATCGTACAAGAGCGGACTCACTGTTGCGTAGCCTTGACCTAAGTAGTGGATGTCTGAATCTTTTTCGTTGTTGTCCTTTGGGAAGCCCTTTAGTCTCATATTGTAGCCTTCTCCCTCTTCGGAGATGTCGTAGATAGACATTACGTCGGCTCCAACCTTGCAAACCTCTATGCCCTTTAAGTCTTCATAATCAAGGTAAGGGACATTTATATTTAGGACTTGGAGTCTTTTTAAGTCATCTAGTTTGTTGAAGACTTCTACTGCGACTCTTGCTCCTGTGTCAAACTTTGAGTGACCCTTTACCCATTGAGATGATACTGCTATGGCAGGTATGTTAAATAGGTTGGCTTCGATGGCTGCTGATACTGTTCCTGAGTAGAGGACATTTGTAGCTGCGTTAAAGCCAGAGTTTATTCCTGAGAAGCAGAAGTCGAATTTTTCATCTAGTAGGTGGACTGCTGCCCTTACGCAGTCAGCAGGTGTTCCGTAGACGCAAAGACTTTTTACATCTTCTAGGCCTTCTAGTTTTGTTTCTTGGACCATAAGTGGACTCTTAAAAGTAATGGCGTGTGACTTGCCAGAGTTCTCTACATTTGGTGCTGCGATTGTCACCTTGTGGCCTTCCTTTAGGAGAGCCTTGGCAAGGACTTCTATGCCTTCGGCATTTATTCCGTCATCATTTGTTAGTAGTATGTTCAAATTTTTCCTCCCTTGATTATTAAAGTTCAAAGACTTTTGATGGTTCGTATCTTGGAGCAACATCTATGGTGTAGTCTGTGTTTTCTTTTTTATGTTCGGATGCAAGCAAGTCGTTTATTGTCTTTAGGGCAAGTTCTGGCAAGTTGTTGTCTGTAGACAAGTGGCCTAGGACTACTTGCTCTTGCTTCTTTTTTAAGATCATTGCAAGAACTTCGCCTGCATTTTCATTGGAGAGGTGGCCCTTAGTAGAAAGGATCCTCTGTTTTGTTGGATAGGGGTAGGTCCCATTTATTAGCATGTCGACATCGTGGTTGGACTCAAGATAAATTAAGCCTGACCCATCCATTTTTTCCATGGCTTCTTGGTTGACCCAGCCTGTATCTGTGAGAAGAGAAAGTTTTTTGTCTCCCTTAATCACAAAGCCGCAGCCACTTGCACAGTCGTGGAAGGTAGAGATGGGCAGGATGTCTAGGTCTTTAAAGGTGAAGCCCTTGCCATTCTCAAAGATAAAGGTATTCTTTGGGTCTAGCTTCTTCACAGTTGGGAGCATGGCATCTAGGGTCATCATATTGGAGAATACCTTTAAGTTGTGCCTTCTTGATAGGACTCCAACTCCCTTGATGTGGTCTATGTGTTCATGAGTTACAAAGACTGCATCAATATCAGATGGGTTTACGCCTATCTTTTTTAAGTTCTCTTCGATTTTTTTGCCAGAAAGTCCGGCATCTATAATAATTTTTGTATTTTTATATTCAATGTATTGGCAGTTGCCACTGGAGCCACTTGCCAAAGAGCAAAATTTCATAAAAACCTCCAAACTTTATTGTAACATAGGGATGTGAAATTGTTAAGCTTAGAGGTCCTTAGTAGTTGGAGAGAACAGTGTATTCACCATCAGAGAACTTAACCTTCCAGCCTGGTATGGCACGGCCATTTACTGCACGGGTGATGTCTTCGATGTAGCCTTGGTCTTCTGGGTTAAAGTAAAAGCAAGGAGTGATTTTTTCTATGGTCTTGTCATAGTAGTCTGTCTTGTTTAACAAAGAGAGAAGGGCCCTTGGGGCAGGTGACAAGTATATCTTTTGGTCTGACTTGTCTAAGACGTTGAGCCAAAGCCTATCCATAGACATAACTCCCCTCTTGTCGATGATAAAGTTGGTGTAAGAGGACTCTACAGGTATGTCTTCAAAGACCTTGGTGTAGTTTAAGATGTACTTGCCGTTATTTTCTTCGTAATAGCTTAGGTAGATGTCTCTTGTGTCGTACTTCTTATCCAACAAAAACTTTTTGGCAATTTTTTGGGCTTCATCTAGGCTCTTGACCTCGTATTTATCTTCCGCCTTCCTGTTTTCGTAGTAGACCCTGCGACCGTTAACGAGGTTTATATATTCATCGCATAGAGAAATTTCTGCCAAGTCAGTGCTTGGTCTTATCACCCTTCCCTTGCCTCCAAAGTATCTTTCCTTTATGTCTTCTTCTGTCGAGGTCTCAAAGGCAACAAGGACTGAGGGAAGCTTTCTTCTCCTTCTTGGTATCTTTGTGTCAAGGCTAATATTTTTTTCTTTTAAGAGAGCAGTTACTTCTCTTACAAAGTCAGTTCTTGTGGACTCGTTTCTCATTTTAAACTTGTTGTAGTTGGTGTAGCAAAATAATACTACGTTGGCAATCACAAGGGCAATTATTAAAATTTTTTTAATTCTTTTCCAATCCATAATTACCTCACCATCATTAGACTTCCGTTTTCAACATTAAAGTAATAGAAGTTACCCATGTAGGTCATTTCATAGACTAGGGTAGGTTCTTCTGCTTCTTCGCTGCTGAAAATCAAATAAACAAGGTTTAAGTTGTCTATGGAAGATAGGATTTCCATGACTGACTTGTTGTTAAAGTGTCTCCTATTCTTCCTTAAGATCTTGTGGATGCCTTCAATAGAAATTTTGTCCTTTTTATAAATTGGGTCGTCGTCCTTACGGATGTAGAACTCCCTATAATTTTTTACATATTCAGAGTAGACGTCAATTTCAATAAAGCTGTGGTCCTTGGAAGGAAGAACTAGGGGAATCTGACCGTCCTTTAAGTTGAAGAAAAATCTGTAGCCACGACTTTCGTTGTAGTCGCAAGGCTCAATCTTTTCAAGATAGATTCCAGAGCTTATACCAGTCTTTTGGGCAATAAATTCCACTGCCCTATCAAGGGACTTGTTGAGGTCTCTTGACTTGACATCAAAGAGGGACTCAAGGGAGTACTCGATTATGCCGTTGTTGGAAAGGGATAGGTATTCATTTTCATAAACGTAGGTGTATTTTCCATCTACAGACATTTCCCTGATGTAGTCAATGGGGATGCCCAAAAACCTCTCAGCCAAGTTGGCCTTCATACCTTCTTCAAGCTTACCCAAGCCAGATACATAGGCAACTTTTTGGAGGGACAGATAGTCCTCATCAGGGATGTAGATGTCCTTCTTTATCCCATAGGCCTCGTAGAAGTTAACTGCACGTATCCCCTTGGTTTTTACTTCTTTTAAAATCTCATCTATATCAAAGTCAACTTTGATGTCGGCAAGCTTGTAAAAACTCTTGCTACCAGAAATATAAATATCGCCAAGTTCTGAGATGTAAATGGAGTCCACGCTTAGGTTGATGTCGTTGGAGTTTCTCTTGTCACCAATTAGGTTCACAAAAACTGAACCTGATAGGGGGGAGTTAAATTTAAAAACTAAGGACTTTTGCTTTTGAAGTTTTAAGTAATCTTCTATGTCAATTAGCTGTAGGTTTTCTGAAGTTGCCTTTTGAAGTTTTTCAGAAATATTTTCTCCAGTCATCTTCCAGTAGGAACTCAAGTCTGTAGTCATATAGTGTTCTCTCTCTCCAAAGTTGGCAATAAGTCTTTGGGGAGTCAAAATCTCTTGCAAGAACTCATCTACCTCGCCAATCTTAACCTTGTCCTCAGGCTTTGTGTCAAAGGATAGCCAGAGGTTCTTTGATTGAAAGACCAAGAGGAGGATTAGACCTATGAGGATATAGGTTGACGTTGCTTTAGGCAATTTCTTTGTCATTGTCATCACCTTCACTTGCCTTAAAGAGGAGGGTAATAGTAGTTCCCTCTCCAAAGACAGAATCTACCTTTAGGCTACCACCAAAGGACTTAATCATTTCATTGGCAATGGAAAGGCCAAGACCTGTTCCACCCATTTGCCTGCTCCTGCCCTTTTCAACCCTGTAAAATCTTTCGGTTATCCTTGGCAGGTCTTCCTTAGGTATTCCAATACCATTGTCAGTAACCTTAATCTCTACAAAGTCACCAACATTTGAGGCATCAATAATGATTTTTCCATTTTCAGGAGTGTACTTGCAGGCATTGGAAATAATATTTGTAAGGATTTGGTCTGCCCCACTTCTCTCGGCGTAAATATCTCTAATATCCATATCAATATTTAATTCGATCTTGTGATTTTTTTGAACAATTAGGATTGATTGAGACTCTATTGCCTCAGCAATAAACTCATAGGTGTCAATATCTGACAAGCTTATGTTGTCCCTGTTGTAGTCAATGTTAGAAAGGCACAAGAGGTCTGTAACAATCCTAGACATCCTAGAGTTTTCCCTATCAATAATCTTTAAGAAGTTTCTTTGTGATTTCTTATCAAGGTCGCTATCAAGTAGGGTTTCTGTGTAGGACTTTATAGTTGTGATAGGAGTCTTTAACTCGTGAGAAACATTAGCAACAAATTCTTTACGCATACTGTCGAGGGTGTGTTCCTTGTCCACGTCTTGCAAAACTATAATTAGACCTGAGTTTATCAAGGCATCGGACTTGTAGGGTGCATACTTAATCTTGTAGAAGGAGTTGGCAATTTTTGTCAGCTCTTCCCCTCTGAGGCTCTCTTCATTTTTGTAGTCAATATTGTTGAGGTTAATAGACTTTAAGTTGATAACCCTCTTAAAGTCTTTTTCTGAAATATTTAAAATCTTCTTGGCGATTGAGTTGGCATGGATAAGCCTGTTGCTCCTGTCAATGGCAATAACCCCTTCTGCCATATAGTTAAAGATGGTGTCGAGTTTTGACCTTTCAAGGTCCATCTTCTCTATGGACTCACGGAGCTCCTTGGTCAAGAAGTTAAACATCATTCCAAGTTCACCAATTTCATCGTTGCTCTTGACCTCAATGCTTTGGTTAAAGTTACCCTTTGCGAGGGCTTTTGCCTTCTTAGTAAGGGTACGGATGGGGCCGGTGATGGAGTTGGCAATAAAGTATCCAAGTATAGAAGTTGTTAAAAGGGAAATCAAAGTTGCGTAAGTAATAATTACCTTGGAGTCATCTATTACAGAGTAAATAGAATTTAGGTTTCTCGTCATATAAATAATGGCAAGTATGTCTCCATCGCCAGATAGGATTGGCCTTGCAATATGTTTTTCCACATCGCCTAGGTTTTTGTACTCAACAATTTTCTCACGAGTCTTGCCTGCTGCTGCATCCATAACAAGCTTTGGCTCAATAAATTTTACTGAGTAGGCATCCTCAGCCTCCTTGGGAGAAATATTTTGCGTACTTGCAAGAATCTTTGGAGCCTTATCTGGTGAAATTACATAGGCAGTTTCTTCACTGGAAATACCCCAGTCTTTTAGCGTTGCATCAAGCTGGGGTAGAGTCTTATAATTATTATCTTTAAAAAATGCCGATGTTGTTGTGGCAAGTGTGTCCATGGTCTTAACCATAGAGGAAGTTGCCGTTTCTATTTGCACGCTTTCCAGCCTATCAATAATAAAAGTAGATGCGATAAACATGGAAATGAGAACTAGGACCACATAAATTAAAATAAATCTAGACTTAATGGAGTGGTTCATTAGGCTTCACCATTTTCTGATGCAAAGAAATAGCCAACTCCTCTTTTAGTCTTGATGTATTTAAAGCCCTTTTTCTCGTCTTCAATTTTTTCACGGAGTCTTCTAACAGTAACATCAACTGTTCTTATGTCGCCATAATATTCATACTCCCATACTTCTTCAAGGAGCTCTTCCCTAGAGAAGACCCTTCCTGGGTAGGAAGCCAAGAACTTTAAGAGTTCAAACTCACGTAGGGTAAGTTCAATTACCTCGTTGCCTCTTAGGACTTGGTACTTCTTTAAATCAATTTCAAGATCCATGACCTTTAGGATAGATGAATCATCCTTCTTGTCAGGGCTATCAAACCTTCTAAGGACAGCCTTAACTCTTGCAAGGAGCTCCCTCATGGAGAAGGGTTTTACAACGTAATCGTCTGCCCCAAGCTCAAGACCCAAGACCTTATCAACTTCTTCTTCTCTTGCTGTTAACATGATGACAGGCACATCAGAAGTTTTTCTTATTTCCCTTAGAGCTTCAAAGCCATTTAGCTTTGGCATCATTATGTCGAGAAGGATTAGGTCATAATTATTTTCTTTTGCAAGGGCAATAGCTTCTTTTCCATTGCAACCCGTCTCAACAAGGTAGCCTTCCTTCTCAAAATTAAACTTTATAATATCAGAGATTGCAGACTCATCGTCTACAACTAGTATTTTTTCTTCCATAAAATCATCCTTTGTTAACTATTCAGTATCAACCCTTGTAAAAATTTCGTCATTTATCTTTTCAGAGTAAAGAATAAGAAGGGTTTTAGTATCAAGTATTCCATCGATTTTTAATATCATATCATAAAACCTTGTTAGGTCTGAAGTATTTATAGTTTTAATCCTAAGCATTATACAGTGTTCACCTGTAACCCTGTAACATTCAAATATTTTAAACTTCTCGTCTTGTATCTCCATTATCTTGGAGATAAGATTCTTGAAGTCATTTGTATTGACCTTGCAAAGGACATAGGTATCTACGTTATAACCAATTTTTTGCCAATCAACTAGGACCTTGTAGCCCTTAATGTAACCAGCGTCTTCCATCTTATATATTCTTCTATGGATAGCAGGCCTTGTTAGATTCAATTTTTTTGAAATGTCTTCGTGACTCATACGTCCGTTTTTTCTCAAGAGTTCAAGAATCTCAACATCAATTTCATCTAAATTGTCATTTTTTCTCATAAAAAATCTCTCCTGTTACGAATTGTATAAATTTATTTATTAACCTTACTTTATTTTATCATAAAACATCAAAAATTAAAGAAAATTAAACAATGTAAAAATAAAAGTTTATCTTTTTGCACAACGAGAACCAATATTATTCATAAATCTGAAAAAGCTTATACTCCTTTATAGACTTGTTAAAATAGTATATAATAATCAGAGGAGGCTCTTTATGGAAAATTATCCAGACCTTAGTTTTAGAAAGATGAACTTAAGAGATGTCTTTACTTTTAGAAATTGGGGACGTCATAAATCGCCACTTTTTTTGGAATATAATTTTATTGAAGAGTCTGAAGAAGATATAATAGAGTGGTTTAAGTGGAAGACGAGAAGACCCCTATCAGAATACTTTGTAATCGAAAGTGATGGAAAAATTATTGGCTACTTGTCTCTTAGAAATATAAATAAAATTTTTAAGAGGGCAGAGCTTGGTATTGTATTAGACCCCAACTATATAGACAGGGGGATTGGCAAAAGAGCACTTGGACTTTTTCTAACTTACTTAAAGGAAAGAGGCTTCAAAAAAATTATTTTATTTGCAGCCCACTACAACAAGAGGGCACAAAGATGTTATGAAGAGCTTGGCTTTAAAAAAAGATACAGCTTTCTCATGAAGTTTCCCAATGGAAACTATGATGAAAGCCTTCCTGACTTTTATGAAAACAAGTCTTCCTTTAAGATTATTTTAAACAAGACTTTTAATTACGCTATAAAGATGGACTTAGATCTGGAAAGAGATTGGTGAAATATGTTTTTACTTGAAAATAATAAATATGACCTTGGAGAAACTTCCATTGAGAATATTTTTATAAATGATTTTATGCCAGGAGCCAATGGCGAGTTTGTAAAAGTTTATCTCTTGGCTTATAAGTTTGCCAAGGAAAACAGGACTGATATTACTAACGAAAAGCTCGCCGACTATCTTGGGATTCTTGAGTCTGATGTCAATAGGGCTTGGGCATATTGGGAGAAGATGGGCATAGTTGAAATAGAAGAGGACAAGCTCAAGTTTGTAAACCTAAAGGAACTCTACATCAAAAATGTTTATAACTTAAGGGCAGAGGAAAAGAAAAAAGACAAGGGCTATTCAGAAGTTGTGGCAAACCCAACCTATGCCAACCTACTTACTAGGGCAGAGTTTCTCATGAGAGAACCTATTGCTCCAATGAAGAAACTGGACATAATAAATTGGATTATAGCCTACAATATGCCTGCTGATTTAATTGAGGAGGCCTTTTTCTACACAACAGAGATCAAGGGAATTTACAATATTTCTTACGTAGAGCAAGTTGTGAGAAATTGGTCAAGAGATAACATTAGGACTATGGAAGATGTTGAGCAGTCCTACATTGAGCATGACGTAAAATATTACAGGTACAAGAAAATTATGAGATACATTGGCGTGGACAAGCAGTTTAGTCAAGTTGACTTTAACATTATCAACTCTTGGTTTGATGAGTTTAACTTTTCTAATGATTTGATCTTGGAGGCCTGCAAGAGGACTTCAAAGATTTCTAAGCCCAATGTAAATTATGTGGATGCCATCCTCATGAAGTGGAAGGACTTGGATATTAAGTCCCCAGAAGATGTTGAGGAGAAGGACCAAAAGAAAAAGAAGAGAAAGCCCACAGCCTTTCACAACTTTAAGCAAATAACAGATAATTATTCAGAAGATGACCTCTTTGATATTGCTATGAGAAAACAAAAAGAGGGTTTTAAAAAGCTAGGTGTTGATTATGGAACTGACAACCAAGATAAGTAATTATTATGAAAATTTGAGGAGAAAAAATTCCGAAATTCATGAGAAGAGGCTAGAGGAAATTTACAAGAAAATCCCTGAAGTTATGCAAATTGATGGACTAATAAGGGACCTTGCCCTTAGGGCATCTATGGAGCAGATAAAAAATCCAGATGCTGACAAGTCTCTTGAGGTATCAGAAAAAATTTACAATTTAAAGTTGCAGAAGATGGACTATCTTGAAAAAAATGGCTACCCAAGAGACTATCTTGAAGAAATTTATACTTGTAAGGACTGTCACGACACAGGCATAAATGAAGACGATGAGAAGTGCCACTGCCTAAAGAAATTAATTGTATCAGAATTATACGATATGTCCTCAATTTCTTATATGTTGGACAAGGAGAACTTTGACAAGTTTGACTTAAATGTTTTTTCTGAAAAAGTTTATGAAAAGTATGAAATGTCGCCAAGAGAAAATATGAAAAACATTTTGGCGATTTCCAAAAGTTACATCAGGGACTTCAAGGAAGAAAATGATTTAAACCTCCTTCTTTGGGGACCAACAGGTCAAGGCAAGACCTTTTTGTTAAACTGCATTGCGGCAGAACTTATAAAGAGGGATGTCATAGTAATTTATCAAACAGCCTATGAAATTTTAAAGACCATAGAAGATAGGAAGTTTAAAAATATAGAAGATGACAAGTACAATCTCTATTTTGAGGCAGACCTCTTAATAGTTGATGACTTGGGGATTGAGTTTGTAAATTCCTTTACAACTTCAGAGATTTTTAACATTATAAACACGAGACTTTTGCGTGGCAAGAAGACATTGATTTCTACAAACTTATCGCCAAAGGAATTGTCAGAGACCTACACGGACAGGGTCTTTTCAAGAGTTTTCCAAAAATTTGTCCCAATTAAATTTTTTGGACCAGACCTAAGATGGCAATAAGTCAGAGGGATTGTGGGGAGGAAATATGAAATTATCAAAGAGAATACAAAAAGTAGAATATTCAGCAGTTAGGAAGTTGACACCTTATGCAGATGCAGCAAAGGCAAAGGGGATAAAGATTTACGAATTAAACATTGGGGCACCAGACATTGATGTGCCAGATGTTTATTTTGACACCTTTAAGAATTTAAAAAAGGGACCCCTTCCTTATGCTCATGCCCAAGGGCTTCTAGAACTTAGGGAGGCAACTGCCAAGTATTATAAAAACAGGGGAATAAATTTTGATGCCAAGGACATCTACATCACTGATGGTGCCAGCGAAGGCCTTCTATTTACCTTCCAAACAATTTGCGATGAAGGCGACCAAGTTCTCACAACTGACCCCTTCTACACAAACTACAGGACAGTTTTTGAGCAACTTGGGATTGAAGTTGAGGCCTTTAAGACTGATCCAAAGGAAGGCTTTGCCCTTCCAGAAATTGGAGAAATTGAAAAACATATAAATGACAAGACTGTAGCAATCCTACTTTCAAACCCAACTAATCCAACGGGAGCTCTTTATTCAGAAGATGAAGTTATGAGAATAGTTGAGCTTGCAAAAAAACACGATTTATATATTGTTGCAGACGAAGTTTATAGGGAATTTGTCTACGATGGCAACTCCTATAAGTCCTTTGGAGAAGTGGAAGGAATTGAAGATAACTTAATTTTACTTGACTCCATCTCCAAGAGGTTTGGAGCTTGTGGGGCAAGGATTGGTTCCATTGCAACAAAAAATCCGCAAATCAAGGATGCCATAAATAGACTTTGCAACTGCAGACTTGCTGCACCAAGTCTCGAACAAGAGGCAGCAGCAAAATTATATGGGATAGATAAGTCTTACCTTGAAGAAGTCAACAAGGAATACCAAAAGAGACGTGATGTAATTTACGAAGAACTTATTAAAATTCCTGGAGTTACAGTAGAAAAACCAAAGGGAGCCTTTTATGTTATGCCAAAGCTTCCCGTTGACGATACAGAAAAATTTGCAATTTGGTTAATTGAAAACTTTCAAATTGATGGAGAAACTTTGATGTTTGCACCTGCTGCAGGTTTCTTTAAGAACAAGGAAGAAGGAAGGCAAATGGTAAGACTTGCATTTGTACTAAATGTCAGTGATATAAGAAAGAGCATGAGGATTTTAAGAGAAGGCATGGAAGCCTATGCGAGGGAAAATGAATAAGGACAAAATTTTAAAAATTTTAGAAAAAATAATAATCTTTTTAGTCACCCTAATAATGATTTCTGTCCTTGCCAACAACTATATAAGGGTAAGCGAGGGGGCAATAAATGACGGCCTTAGGATGGCACAAATCGTCCTATCAATAGCTATAGTTGTCCTAACTCTTATTATGGCAGGTCTAAATAAGAACAAGAGTCTTTTCTTTGTATTAGTTGGCTTTTATATTTTAACTGGCTTGCTCTTTTATGTTTTTAAATCAGCAAACAGAATTTAAAAAAGGTTGAGATTATTTGACGCTTTAACTAGATAAAAATGTTATAATCACTTTAAATGGGGACTGTCCTTGGGCAGGCAAGAGGGTAAAGGACCTCTACATAAGAAAAGATGAACTTATAATAATGGTTCAAAGACCTGATGGAGAAATAATTGTCCCAAGGGGCAACACACTTTTAAAGTCTGGGGACAGGGCAATAATCTCTAGGGAAACAAAGGAAATAGAAGACCCAGCCAAGTAAAGATAAAATAAAAAGGAGAATTTTATGTCACAAGAAAAAGAATTAAAAGAAGCGCGTCAAGCATTGGTTGACCTTAAAAATGAAATTGACAAAACCATTAAACTCACAGAAAGTGCATCAAGGTGGGGACTTTTTGATCTCTTCGCAGACTCTGGCCTAGTTGGATTTATAAAGAGAGGAAAGATAAAAGACATCAATAGTAACTTAGAGATAGTTAGGGATAAATTAGAACTTGCAAAAAGAGAACTAAATGATATTAGGATTGATCTTGATGTAGAAATCCCTGACTCAACTTACGATTTTTTTGTAGATGTAATCTTCGACAACATCTTTACAGACCTTCGTGTAAACAGGGAAATAAAAGAAATTAGAGAAAAATTAGAAGACCTTGGAGACAGGGTTGATGAACTTTTGAGAAAAATAAATTAAAAATTTTCTTGACAGGTAAAATTAATGATGCTACCATAAAATAAAATTTAAACCATTCGAAGAGAAGAGTAATCCATTTTGGAATTTTACAGAGAAGCCCGTTTAGCTGAGAGGGTCAAAGGAAGATTTGGGTGAACATGGCCTCTGATGGGATTAGTCGATATTAGACTTTTCCGGGAGCTCCCGTTATAGAGATAGAGTATGTTGGTACTTGAGAGTGGCATTCCATATGCAAAATAGGTGGTAACGCGGAAATAATTCGTCCTTATTGTTTTTTATAAACAGTAAGGACTTTTTTTTATACATTCTCAAGACGGATTTAAGAAAAAGGAGAAAGTAAATGACAAAAATTTTAGCACCAAGTAAGTTTGACGTAGTTGGATCTTTTTTAAGACCAAGAGATTTAAAAATCGCAAGAGAAAAGTTTTCTAAGGGTGAAATTTCAGGAGAAGAACTTAAAAAAGTTGAAGATAGAGAAATAGAAAAACTCGTTAAGAAGCAAAAGGAAGCTGGCTTAAAAATTATTTCTGATGGAGAGTTCAGAAGGTCCTGGTGGCACTACGACTTCTTCTGGGGACTTGAAGGAATAGAAAAATACACCCTAAGTCAAGATGAGCTCATCCACTTCCATGGAGAAACCCTAAGACCTGACGGGGTAAAAATTGTGGGCAAGCTTGGAGGTAAAAACCATCCCTTCTTAGACCACTACAAATTTGTAAAAAACTTTGAAGACGAAAACACAGTGGCAAAACAAACAATACCTGCACCAGCCCAACTCCTAAGAGGAGTTTACAATCAAATCAAAGCTGGCAACCCTTACGAAGACGAAGGCAAGTTTGTGGACGACCTTGCAAGAGCCTATGGCGAATTCTTCCAAGAAATTTATGATCTAGGCTGCAGAAATCTTCAACTAGATGATTGCACTTGGGGTGCCCTAGTAGACGAAGATGCCACAAGACTTTATGAAAAAGATGGCAAAAACATTGATGACCTAAAGGAAACTTACCTAGAATTAAACAACAAGGCCATAGCCTACGCACCAGAAGGACTAAATATTACAAGTCACATCTGCAAGGGTAACTACAAGTCCTCCTTCCACTTCAAGGGAGCCTACGACCCAGTAGCAGATTATGTCCTTGCAAGAGAAAAGGTGAATGCCTTCTATCTTGAATACGACGACGAAAGATCTGGTGACTTCAAGGCCCTTGCCAAAATTCCAGATGGCAAGAAAGTTGTCCTTGGAATCGTGACAAGTAAGAGACCAGAGCTTGAAGATAAGGAAGAGCTCATCAAGAGAATAAAAGATGCAGCAAACTACATTCCTCTTGAAAATATTTGTATCTCACCTCAATGCGGTTTTTCATCAACAGAAGAAGGCAACGCAGTGACAGAAGAAGACCAATGGAAGAAGATAAAGTTATTGAGAGAAGTAGCTGAAGAAGTTTTAATTTAAAAATAAAAGTCTTAAAGCTTTTAAGTTTTATTTATTAATGATTTAGAAGTAACACTTTATTAAGTTACTTACTAAATTAAATTTATATAAGAGATAAATTGAGAAAGGATAGTTCAATGTATAATTTTGATGAAAGAATTGACAGAAAAAACACTAACGCACTAAAGATAGATGGATTTAGAGATTATATATTTCATGCTGATGATAGTATGAAGTTTCCCTACGCTGATGATGAATTTATTCATATGTGGGTAGCTGATATGGAATTCGCAACACCTGATGTAGTTATTGAGGGAATTAAAAAAAGATTAGATAAAAAAATATTGGGTTATACAAGAGTGTTTACAGATGACTTTTATGAAGCCTTATTATCTTGGTGTCAAAGAAGATATGGATGGAGTTTTGCAAGAGAAGAACTTGTTACAAGCAATGGAATTATTCCAGCCTTGTTTGAATTGGTAGACTACATTTTAAAAGAAGATGAAAAAGTACTCTTCCTTACACCTTCCTATGCATATTTTAAATATGCAGCAGATTCTTCTAATAAAGAATCAGTTTGTTCAGATTTAAAACTTGAAAATGGTTACTATACAATTGATTTTAAAGATTTAGAAGAAAAGGCAAGGGATCCAAAAACAAAGTTGTTTATTTTTTGCAATCCTCACAACCCTACAGGAAGGGTTTGGAAAGAAGAAGAGCTAAAAAAAGTAGCAAAGATAATAGAAGAAAATGATTTGTGGGTAATTTCTGATGAAATTCACTGTGATATTTTAAGAGAAGGACAAAAACACATACCCCTAGGTAAGATCTTAGGTGATTATGACAAGCTAGTAACGTGTATGGCTGCAAGTAAATCCTTTAACATAGCTGGTCTAATGTTTTCAAGTATCATAATTAGAAACAAAAATTTGAGAAAAGTTTGGAACAAAAATCATTATAACTTTGACAATCCTCTTAGCATAGCAGCTAGTCAAGCAGCTTATGAAGAAGGTGAAGATTGGCTAAAAGAAATGAGCAAGTATTTGGATGAAAATTTTAAATTTACCAAGGATTACTTAGAAACAAACTTACCAAAGGTTAGGATTAACATTTCTGAAGCAACTTATTTAGCCTGGGCAGACTTTGGCGAATATTTTGATGAAGATGAAGAGATAACAATGTTTTTTGCATATAAATCTGGTGTTTTATTAGAAGCAGGAAATATGTTTGTGCAAAACTCAGGAAGTTTTGTAAGACTTAATTTAGCTTGTCCAAGATCTTATTTAAAAGAAGGATTAGACAGGATTATTTATGCAGTAAAAAATAAGCACAAGGAAAAATACTATGGAGAATAAAATAGACATCATTAAGGAGTATTCAGCATGACAAATAAAAATAAAAAACAACTTGGTATAATTAATATTATTGGACTGGGCATAGGTGGAGCCATTGGATCAGGAATTTTTGTTACTTTAGGATCAGCTATGTCTAGGACTGGCAGGTCTATATTGCCTATAACAGTGATAAGTGTATTTTATATGCTCTTAGCCTACTGGTACAACATGGCGATTTCGGGAGTATTTGTTATAGAAGGCGGAGATTACAGCATGAAGGGCATGCTTCTTCCTCCTATATTAACAGGATTTGGCGGTTGGACTAACATTATCTGGGCATTTGGCTTTACAGGATATGCCTTGGCCCTTAGTCAATATTTAGGAGATTTATGGCCAATATTTACAGATAATTTAAAAATTTCAAGCTCCATAATCCTAACTATTTTCTTTTTATTAACAATAAAAGGCAATCGCTTTGTAACCATATTTCAAAATATAGTTACAGGCTTATTAATTCTGGCTTTAGTTATTTTTGTGTTTTTAGGAATTCCAAAAGTTAATCTTGGTAACTATTTTAACATGAGCTACGATGGTGGATTTTTCCGAAATGGTTTTTCAGGAGTTATAGGAGCCATAGCAGTAATGGGATGGGCTTGCCAAGGAACAACCATGGGACCAGTAGGAGTAATTCCAATAACAAAAAAACCAAAGAGAAATATACCTGTTGGAATTTTATTGACTTGTATTCTTGTATCTATAATTTATGGATTTATGTCCTTTGTTGCATCAGGTGTACTAAACTTTGATCAATATGCCGGTAATAATTTAAGTGTTACAGCAAAAGCAATTTTGACACCGGGACTTTTTGCTTTCTTTGTGATTGGGGGAGGAATATGTGCAATCATATCTTCTTTTTTATCAGTCCTTGTTATGATACGAAACCCCTTGGCGCAAATGGCAGATGATGGATGGTTACCAGAAATTTTTAAAAACAAGTCCAGTGATGGCTATCCCTATTACTGTTATTTGTTGGTCTATGTTCTTGCGCTTATACCAATCCTTACAGGTATGAATGTAGACAATGCAATATCAATGCTTATGATTCCAACAATGGTTATTAATGCTTATTTAAATATAAAATGCATGTATATACCAAAAAAATATCCAGACCAATTTGAAAACAGAGGATTTAGAATTCCAAAACTTCTATTTATTTCATCAAGTGTATTGGGTGGAATATGTGCTGCTGTAATAGCGATAACTTTATTCAAAGATTTAAATCTTAACAACGCAATAATTGCTGCCTGCGTAGTAATTATTCCTATGTTTTTCTCATATCTTGCATTAAGAACTAAATCAGTAAATGAAAACAAATTAGAAAATCAAAAAAAATTGATTGTTGAGCAAGCCCTAGCTAATAATTGAGAAAATTAATTTAAGTTTTAAAATCTATATGCAAGGAAAATATAAAAATATTTTCCTGATGGAAAAGCCCCCTAATTTTTTAATAATAAATAAGTTGTAAAATTAAATGCGACACAAATAA
>NZ_KQ960198.1:0-12030 GCF_001553125.1 Peptoniphilus sp. DNF00840 | reverse complement strand
TCAAAAGTGGCTAACTTATTGTTGCAATTTAGAATTTAATAATAGTAAAAATATGTTGGAAAAAAGAATTAAAAAAACTTATGGTATAGCTTAAGGACTTGACCTTTGTTCACTTAGTGAAAATGATTACAGGGTCATAATAACTAAGGTTTATTTAAGGGTGGAAAGAAATAGAAGTAGAAAAATTTATAGATCCTAAATAATAAAAAAATTACTATCGTTTACTAATTGAATTAATAAGGACCTAAAAAAAATAAAATGATTAAACTAAAATTATTATATCTAACAATTAGTTAAACTTAATTGGTATGCTTGAACTTAATTTTTCTATTTGCTATAATTAGGACTGTAAGAAATGGTTATCATGATTATACATAAAGGAGAGTGTTAAAAATGACAGATACTTTAAATCCGTTAGTAGCAGCTCAACAAAAAGTTAAGGCTGCATGTGACAAGCTAGGTTGCGACCCAGCAGTTTATGAACTTCTAAAAGAACCAGAAAGAGTTATTGAAATCTCTATTCCAGTAAAAATGGATGACGGTTCAGTAAAAGTTTTCAAAGGTTGGAGATCAGCTCACTCAACAGCAGTTGGTCCTTCTAAGGGTGGCGTTAGATTCCATCCAAATGTATGCCTAGACGAAGTTAAGGCTCTATCTCTTTGGATGACTTTCAAAGGTGGCGCACTTGGTCTTCCATACGGTGGAGGAAAAGGTGGAATTTGTGTTGATCCATCTGAACTTTCTAAAAGAGAATTAGAACAACTTTGTAGAGGTTGGATCAGAGGACTTTACAAATACCTTGGTGAAAGAATTGATATTCCAGCACCAGACGTTAACACTAATGGACAAATTATGTCTTGGTTCCTTGATGAATGGATTAAAGTTAACGGAGACAGACAAGATATAGGAATGTTAACTGGTAAACCAGTTGGACTTGGTGGATCTGAAGGAAGAAACGAAGCAACAGGTTTTGGTGTTGCTATAGTAACTAGAGAAGCTGCTAAACGTGAAGGAATTGATTTCGAACACGCTAAGATTGCAGTTCAAGGTTTCGGTAACGTTGGATCTTTCACAGTTAAAAACATTGAAAGACAAGGCGGAAAAGTTTACGCTTTAGCTGAATGGGACAAAAAAGAAGGAAACTACGCTCTATACAATGAAAATGGACTAGACTTCAAAAAACTTCTTGCTTACAAAGAAGAACACCACACACTAATTGGTTACCCAGATGCAAAACAAATTTCAGCTGACGAATTCTGGACAGGTCAATGGGATATCTTAATTCCAGCAGCTCTAGAAAACGTAATTACTGGTGATGTTGCAGCTAAACTTAATGTTAAATTAGTTTGTGAAGCAGCTAACGGTCCTACAACTCCAGAAGGAGATAAGGTTCTTGGCGAAAGAGGAATAAAACTTACTCCAGATATCTTAACTAACTCTGGTGGAGTTCTTGTTTCTTACTACGAATGGGTTCAAAACCAATACGGAATGTACTGGACAGAAGCTGAAGTAGAAAAGAAACAAGAAGCTGATATGATGAAAGCTATTAAAGGCGTATTCGCAGTTTGCGATGAATATGATGTAGTTCCTAGAGAAGGAGTTTACATGTACGGTATTAAATCAATTGACAAAGCTATGAAACTTAGAGGATGGTATTAATCCCTACAAGTAAATAAACACTAAAAAAGCCGCAAGTTATCTTGCGGTTTTTTGCGTTTATAATTATTGAAGTTTTAGAGTTATAGGGTCTATGAGTTTATAAAAATTTATTGGGAGTTAATATTTCACGACTTTATAAAAAATAAAAATAAGCAAAAAAAATCTACTGAAATTTTTCAGTAGACTTTTTGTTATGGAGGCGACAACCGGATTTGAACCGGTGATAAGGGTGTTGCAGACCCGTGCCTTACCACTTGGCTATGTCGCCATAACAACATTAGTATAGCAGACTAATAAATAAATTACAAGGGAAAAGTTAATTTTCAATCTAAATATGCTAGAAAAAAATCCTAGGAATAGACTGTCTACTAAGATATGATAGTTTTAAGAAGTTTTTAGGAGGTCTAGATGAAGTTACTAATTTTAGTTGATAATAAAAATGCCATTGCCAAAGAGGGCAATCAAATTATGTTTGTAGACAATGACCTTGAGATGTTTAAGAACTACACAACAAATAATATTATTGTAATGGGACGCAAGACTTTTGACGATATTGGAAGGCAGCTTCCCAATAGGATCTCTCTTGTCTTTACAAGGTCCAAGAGGGAGAACAAGAAGGACTTGTACTACATTGACTCAGTAGAAAAGTTAGACAAGATTATTGAAGCCTATCCAGATAAGGAAGTCTTTGTCATTGGGGGAGCGGAAATTGTGAAACTCCTTTGGGATAGGATTGAGGAATTAATTGTGACAAGAGTTGACACTGTAGTGGAAGGAGCCGACACCTTTATACCAGACTTCGATGGCTTTAGATTAATTGACAAGTCAGAAATCGAAGATGAGAGATACAAGGTTTATCACGAGAAATGGGTTAGAGAAGAATGAAAATTTTAATTGTTGAAGATGAAGAAAAATTATTAAAGTCAATTAAGGAAGGCCTAGTTCATTCAGGCTATGCAGTTGACACAGCCCTTGATGGAGAAGAAGGGTCCTTTATGGCATTTACAAATTCCTATGACTTAATAATCTTAGATGTAAACTTGCCAGGGAAAAATGGTTTTGAAATATTAGAAGATATAAGAGAGAGGGATAGGGAAGTCAATGTAATAATGCTCACTGCCCTTTCAGATGTTGATGACAGGGTGAAAGGACTTGACCTTGGAGCTAATGACTACATACTTAAGCCCTTTCACTTCGAAGAGCTAAAGGCGAGGATTAGGTCCCTCTTAAGACGAAAGACTTCCATAAGTGATGCCATCATTAGGGCCCATGGAGTTGAGTTTGACACAGCCAAGAGGACCTTTGCAATTGACAAAGACACCTTGAAGCTAACTGCCAAGGAAGCAGGGATCTTGGAATATTTATTTTTCAACCTGGGAAGGTATGTCACTGCTGAAGAGTTAATGGACCACGTATGGAATGATGAGGTGGATTTGTTCTCCAACGTTGTGAGGGTCCATATGTCTGCCCTTAGGAAGAAATTAAAGGACAAGCTGGGCAAAAATATTATAAGAAATGAAATTGGAAAGGGCTACATTATAGATGAAGAGAATTAAAAATGTAAAAAATACCATTGTCTTTAAGCTCATCCTTTCCATAATTTTAATTTTTATTGTAATGACTGCCACATCCAATTACATTATTGGCAAGTACCAAGAAAAGAGAATTCAGGACATTGGCGAGAAAATTGTTATGGAAGAGACCAACAAGGGTAATAAAGATTACTTTATAGTCCTTGAGGACTCAAAGTTGAAGTCTACAAAGGAGATAAAAAACTTTTCTCTAATAGTTATTGGGTCAACAATTGCCCTTGGGTCCCTAGTTTATTATTTTTTAGTTTCCAGAAGCCTAAAACCCTTAAAGGAATTAAAGGAAAAAGTTCAAGAGATTGACATTGACAAGGTGGACAGTGAAGAAAAAATTTACATGGAGGGACAGTCACAAGAAATCGAAGAACTATCTCTGGCATTTCAAAAGTCTATTGACAAGATCTATGGATCCTATGCCAGGGAGAAGGCTCTGTCATCTTCAATTGCTCATGAGTTAAACACACCAGTGGCTGTTATGAAGTCCTCACTTGAAATTTATCTAATGAAAAATAAGGTCGAGGACCAAGAACTTAAAGAGCTTTTAGATAATTTTGATGAGAACATAGACAGAATTTCAAAAATTATCGAGTCCCTCTTATTTTTAAATCGTAGAGAGAATGCAATCGCAAGAAAGTTTGATATCAAGGACCTTGTTGAAGAAATTGTATTTGACTTAGAAGACCTGGCAGAAGAGAAAAATGTAAAACTTATTTCCAAGTTGGGAAGCAGGGAAATTTACACCAGCGACATCTTGCTAGAGAGAGTCCTCTACAATCTTGGAAAGAATGCCATCCTTTACAACAGAGATGGAGGACTTGTAGAGTTTGACTTCGCTGAAGATGATGAAAATTATTTTATCTATGTTCGAGATACTGGACTTGGAATTGATGAAGAAGAGAAAGAAAAAGTTTTTGACTTATTTTATAGGGTAGATGAATCGAGAAATAAAAAAACTGGCGGCTATGGAATAGGACTTAACCTAGTTAAGAATATTGTAGAAAAGTTAAAGGGTGATATAAAAATTTTAGATAACCAAGATGACAAGGGTAAAAAATGTGGAACAATTGTAGAAGTAATTTTGCCAAAGAAAAAATAAAAAAGTAAAACCTCCAGAGACAGTGAAGGGAATTGTCAAGTGGAGGTTTTTTTGTGAAAAAATATTTTTTAATTAAGTTAGGCTTAATTTATTGAAAACTATATTTTAATAAGTTGGATGGCTTAAAATAGTCAATAAGCCTTGCTATATTAGTGAAAAAGATTTATTATGGACCTATAATGAGGCTTTAATGCTTTAAGGGAATTATTATAATATTTTTAAGTTTAGAAAGTATTAATTTTACTTAAGCTTAAGATTAAATTTTAGGAGGATTTATGAAAAGAAAATTAGCTTTCTTATTGGCAATACTCATGATTCTACCAAGTTTTTCAGAAATTGGGTATGCCTTAAGTTTTAAGGATGAGAAAACCGATAAGAGACAAGAAAATTTTATTGACCAAAAATTTTCCTTGAGGGAGGAGAATTTTGGACAAAGTTTACAAGCGCAAAAACTTGATGAGGGAGAAAACTTAGGAGAGGATAGGTCTGCTACAAGGAATGCACCAGACTTAAATAAGGACTTCAAAGCCTTTGTTGAAAACTATAAAGGCAAAGTAAATAAAGCAGATAAAAATTCTGTTTACAAAATTGTTTTTCCAGTTATGAATCTCAAAACTTCAAGCTCTGAATCTGGAATTACCTATGGAATGGTTCTTGCAGAGTCGGCTATAGTAGATACAGTAAATGGTAAAAACATTAATGAAAATCCAATAACATTAAAGATCACAGAAAGTAGCAAGGGCGAAGTAGTAGGTGAAGTTACTGTAAAAAAGGACAATAATAATATAATTGCAGAATATAAATTTACAAAAAACGAAGCAGAAGTCACTTACACTACAGCTCCTTTAAATCTAAACCTTAAAACGAAGAAAAGTGATAAGAAATCTTATACCCTTCTTCCTGGTTCTTCTGGTGAAGTAACTATTAATTTTTATGGTTTTGAGTTAGAAGGTCCTAGTGGTAGTCAGAATGAAAAAACTGTAACAGTAAAAGAAAAAACTGGTTATAATCTTGGAACAATACAAGTCAGTGGATTTCCATCTAATGTTGAACATATAAATAATGGAAACATACACACATTTAAGTTAAAATCAGGGGAATACGCAAGCTTTAATGCGACTTTTTTTGATGGCACAGGAAGTCAGGAAAAATCAATAGAATTGGGCGTAAATCCTGATACTAAACCTACTTATGAACCAGGCATTACTCCACAATTTGAAATGGATGGGGATAAGTTAATTGCTAGTGTAACCTTGACAAAGGATACAAAAGTAGGAGCACCAGACCTTCCTAATACTATAGATATAACTTCTTTTACCCTAACTAATGGTGTGAACAAAGATATTGCAGAAGAACATCGACTTAAAATTAATGATAATCGTTTTGTTGCTACAAATGAAGCAAGATCACAATATAAATTAAAGGACAATAGTAAAATCACTCTTAATGGAACAAGTACAGACAAGGGAAAAACAAAAACCTATAAACTTGAAATTCCAGTAGATAAATGGATGACCTTTAAAAATGACTACAATTATTTAGATGCAAGTTGGGATTTTAATTATAAGTATGGTGAAGATAAAACAAAGAATCTTTCTAAACGTATTTTTTTCCCAAAAGAAGAGATTACCTTAACCCATAGGGCAAAAGTTGCACCTTCAGCAGACACTGGTGAAAACTTTCTCTATGAAAGCTTAGAAATTCGCCCAGCGAATGGCAAAGATCTTTCTCCTGGATTTAAGATAAAAATTTCTGACAGGGAGGTTCTTTTCCCTGAAAATGTAAAGTCAAATAATAAATTTGAACTTTCAGGAGAGGGTGTTGAGAAAAAAGATCCTTGGATAGGTTATGACATTAAAGGCGACAAGATTGACACTGAAAATCCTAAAGGTTATAGGGAATACACTTACAAGGGCGGCGATAAAAAGTATCAAATTGTAAAAGTTAATGATAAAGGCGGAAAATTCCATTATAAAATTGAGTGGAAGACAAAAGTGAATAAGCTACCAAACAACTATTGGTTATATGCCGATCCAGGAGCAAGATCAAAGACAAAGATTACTTACACCTATGAAGGGAAAAGTATAACAGCTACAACTAATGAAAGAATTTCCTTCTTCAAAATCGTTAAAAAGCCTTCAGATAAGCTTCAAATCGCTCAAGAAACTAACGATAAGGGTGAGAGAATTACAACATGGGCAATAGTATTTAACAGGGATCACAAAAGGAAAGCTGTTACGGAAGTTTCCGATACTTTAAGACATGGTACTTTTATAGAAGATTCTCTTAAATACTATTTTATTAAACCGAATGAACAGATCCCAAATAATGGTAAAGAAATTAATGGTTTGTTAGGAAAACAAATTCCTAATAAGGTGGCAAGGGATGCAAATTCTGCCAACCCTTTCTACACAATTACTAAGGATGTAGAAGAAGGTAAGGAGCGTTTTGTAATTAAGTTTGGTGACCATTCCAATATTTTAAAAGAAAAAATAGAAAGAATTAATGCTGAGTATTCTAACTACACCACAGATAAAGAACAAGAATCTAAGAGGAATGTTGAAATTATTCATTATATTTTTCCGGATTATGTATATAAAGAAAGAGAAGCTGGCACAGTAATAACTTCAAAGGGAAAATATTTTAATGATACAAATCAAGAGGATAGCAAGAGGAATTTTCCAAATTTGTCAGACTTTAAGATAGATATATCTGGTGGAACAGCGGATATACCCTTCACATCTTTGATCGATTCTTATGTCACTCTTAAAAAAGCAAAGGCAGGTCCTGATGATAAATTGGCTTACTATCTTTTAGATGAAAAGGAAGAAGTAAAAAGTGATGCCCTTATTATCACTTATCAAACCAAATCTTACACTAAGCCGGAAGACAACCAATTTGAGTCAAAATGGTTCAGCGAATTTCCTAATGTTACAATTATCGAACTAAATAAAGATAAAAAGCTTGATGGTCCAGATGGTTCAGACGTATATCCACAATTGAGAATTACAGGTCCCGATACTGAAGATGAAACAGGAGAAAAAAAAGAAACTAATGAGCAAGAAGGTCTTTATCCAGTAGCTAAGTACTCATTTATTGATGATGATATGACACAAATAAAAAACGGAGTCTTGGCAAATATAAAGGGATCTTACTGTGAAGAAATAGATATTTCTGATGAAGCTCTTATGACTAATGGAGAGATAGGAGATAAGTACACCGATCTTAAGCTTGTAAGATTTAAACTTGATGACTTTGACGCTGAAATTTCTAAATTGAAAAAAGAAAAGACTAAAGAAGAAAGTGAAAGTGATGAGGCTTATAATAAGAGAATTTATAATACTTTTATTGAAAATTATATAAAAGGAAAAGGAGGAACCCCTGAAGGAAAAAAGGTTGAGTTCACACCTTCTAACGACAATAAGAGTATCAATTTTAAAACTGGTGTAAATGAAAATAACTTTAAAGACAATCATTATGTATATCTTTTCACCTACAATATGGATGCATCTTATGCATTTAACAAATCAGGAGAAGAAAAGGCAACTATCAATAACACAGCAAGTGTTAAATATGATAAGGGAATGACGCTTAAAGCTGAATCGAAAATTGAAAAACCTGATTTCTTGACAAAGGAAGATATTACTTCTAAAACTGAACCTGAGACTTCAGGAGTAAAAACCTACAGACTTAGTTTTGACTTTTCAAAATACCAATTGAAAGATATGAGTCAAATTAAAATAACAGATAGCTTTGGTGATTATGACAAATTTGTAGAAATCACAGACCCAGAATTATTAAAGGGACCATTAAAAGTTAAAACAGACCCAACAGCTGCCGACGAATATGAAAATGCTCCACAAGGAGTAAGTCTTAAAAGAGATGGCAAAGTATTCACTGTAAAAAGTGATAAGGATCTTTCAGGTAAAAAGTTTACAATTATCTACAGTGTTAAAATGGATCTTTCAAAAATCTATGATGGGGGACAAGGAAATAAGGATATAACAAATACTGCAAGTGCAGTAATTGAAAATGAGAACACTCCTCCTCAAACCATTAAAGAATCTGCCAGTGCGACAACAGGAGTTCAATATGGAGAGTTTTTGAAAAAATCAGTTGATACTTGGAAAGCTAATGCAAATGAAGGGGAAATTAAAGCCTTTAAAGAGTCTAGTATACGTCACTACACTTTAACTTTTGATTTAAAAGACAAAGATTTTCTAAAAAATTCTAATAGCTTGGAAGTTAAAGATACTTTTGGAGAAAACCATAATTTTGTTAAATACAATAATATAGTTGTTAAAGAAAATGGAATCAAATCAAAAAATTTGAGTGCAAAAACCATAACTAAGGGTAGTGGAGTAATTGTCTTTGACGTGACTAAAAATGTTAATGAGTTTCCTGATAATTTCACCATAGAGTATGATGTCATCTTGAAGAACTCTGACATTATTGCTAAGGCAAACGAAGAAGAAGTTGAACTAACCAATAAAGCAACAGCAGTATTTAGGGCGAATAATGGGTCCTATATGCAAGATGCAAGTGTCAAAACACAAGTGCGTGCAGGTTCATTGGAAGTAGAAATTCAAAAGTTAACTATCAATCTTCAAAAAGTTTTACCACAAAGAATTATTGGTAAGGATGAAAACGAAAAAGACATTCTTGCACCAGTAGATTATAGGAAAGTTTCATTCCAACTTACAGGAGAATACAAGCCTTTAGATAAAACGGGAAAGGAACTAGCAGTAGAGAAATACGATTCAGGAATGTTTAAAGTATCATCTAATGGAAGCTTAATTTTAGATCAAGTGCCTTTTAATGGGAAATACATCCTAACTGAAACTGTAGATACAGATTCAGAATACCAGGCTTTAAAAAATGAAGTGAAATTTGAGGTTTCAAAAGATGGCAAGACAATAACTTTTGAAGATGGAAATCTTGAAAAAGACAAAGTCGAAGTTATAAGTATTAATAACGAACCTTATTCTGCCACTATAAAGGAAACACAGGCTGAAGGTTTACAAAAAGATGTTCCAAATCCTAAACTTACAGAACTGACACAAATGGTTGGAGAAAATGACCCTTGGGGTTTTGTTGTAAAGATGGGACTTAAGGTTTATAACGAATTAAAGCCTAATGAAAAGCATACCCTAATATTTAGAAAAGTGGATCAAAATGGAAATCCATTAGAAGGTGCTGAATTTAAAATAACTAAGGAAGATGATACAAACTTTTCTAAGTCTGAAAAATCTAAAGTAGATGGTATCGTAAAATTTGAAGACCTTTCAAATGGAACATATGAGGTTGTAGAAACTGAGTATGCTCAAGGAAGATATAAAGAAAAGGCTAGTTTCCCTATAGTTTTCACAAAAGATACAGGGAAGGAATATAATTATGGCGATGTAGAAAATAAAAAATTAACCCTTCACGACATTTCATTTATAAAAGCAGAAATTCAAAACAAGGGCAAAGAAAATGAAAATACAATTCCACTTCAAGGTGCAGAGTTTAAACTTATGAAGAAGGGGTCAAGAGGTGAATTTTTAGTAGATCAAACTGCAACATCAGGATATGATGGTAAAGTTACTTTTATAGATGTAGCTGGTGGAACCTATAAGATTGTAGAAAGCAAGGCACCAGTTGGCTATGGTCTTCCTACAAATAGGACAGTTATAGATGAGTTCCAAGTGGAAGAAGATAAACACGAGGATTATTACGACTGGTCTAAGGATCACGAAATTACAATACCACAATCTTCACCAAAAAAAATTGAAAAAAAAGTTGTTGAAAATTCAAAAATAAAACACAAAGTTTCCTTTGTTAAGTATAAGGAAGTTTATAAGGGTAAACCTCAACCAATGGAAGGGGCAATCTTCATTCTTCAAGAAAAGAAGGGCGACAAATTTGAAAACATCAAAAATGGAGAAGACTTTGTAACTGCAAAATCTGATAATAATGGTGTAGTAAGTTTTGACAACTTAGACAATAAGCAGTATCAAATTATAGAAGCACCAGCTGCAAGTGATGATCCAAAGAGTCCAATAAAAGGACCTCTTAATAGCTTTGCAGACTATGATGTCAATACTAATGTAATTAAAGTTCCTGATCTTACAGGGGCAAGAGATAAGGCACTGGATATAAAATTGTTCACTGATGATGAAAAGATTATTGGTGATGAAAAAGTTAATAGCGATGAAAAGTTTATTAACTATAAGATGAGAAAAGATTTCTCCTTTAAAAAACTTGATGAAGCCTTAGATGAAAAGGGAAAGTCGAAGGCCATGAAGGGAGTAATCTTTAAGGCCTATCGCAAGGTCGATGGCAAGTTTGAAGATGAAGTATATAGGTACCTTAACAATTCTAACCCTGCAAATCCGGAATTTAAAAATGCAGTTGCTGTTTCTGATGAAAAGGGCGATGTAATTTTTAAGGGTTTTGAAAATGGAACTTACAAAATTGTAGAGACTAGAGTTCCTGGTTACGAAGAAATGTCTTTTGAAATTGAAGTTTCAAAGGATGGTGTGACTTTCCCTAGGGAAATGACAGATGGAAAATCAAATATTGTAAAGAATTCCTATACTCGTCACAATATTTCCTTTAAGAAGGTAGACAGTGCGACAAAAGCTGGCATTGAGGGAGCAGTATTTAAACTTGAAAGGCTAGAAAAAGACGGAAAATATTCTTTGGTAAAGGATAATTTAAGGTCAAATAGTCAAGGTATAGTAAGTGCAGGACCACTCTTAAATGGTGAATATAAAATAAGTGAAGTAAAGGCACCTGTAGGATATAGGGAAAGAGATTTGACCTTCAAGTTCAAACTTTCAGACTCGGATTTGAAAGATCTTTCTCTAAAGGATGTTGAGAATGAAAGCTTGCCTAAAGATTATTCTTCAGGCTTTAATAACAAGGGAAATCTACTAAATAAAAAGGATCACTATGCTTATATGTATGGTTATCCAGATAATACTTTTAGGCCAAGTAGATCAATGACAAGGGCAGAAGCTACTGCTATGTTTGGTCGTCTACTTTTGAAAAGGCCTACTAAGTCTAAGGAATTTAAAAAGATTTATTCTGATGTAAATAAGGATGACTGGTACGCAAGTGCAATAACTATTATGACTGAGCTTAATATTGTAAAGGGTTATGAGGACGGATCCTTTAAACCAAATGATCCTATTACTAGGGCGGAATTCGCAACTATGGCAAGTCAATTTGATAAGTTAAGTGGTGGTAGTCTTAACTTTACTGATGTAAAAACTTCTCACTGGGCTTATTCTTATATTGCATCAGCCTATAATAAGGGTTGGATAAGTGGTTATCCTGATGGAAGCTTTAGACCTGAAAAGAGTATTTCAAGAGAAGAGGTTGTATCAATAACCAACAGGATGTTAGACCGTAAGTGTGATTTAGATTTTGTTGAGAAAAATAAGTCTATCTTAATTATGTTTAAGGATAACCCTGAAAGCTCATGGTCCTATGGAGATATAATTGAAGCAACTAATGGTCATGAATACCACAGAAAGAATGGAAGCTCAATTGAGGAAGTTTGGGAAAGATTAAATCATAAAGAATTTCATGTTTAAGATAAGAAAATTATTTTCTTAAATTATTTTTGTAAAACAATTCAAGAAAGGAAAGGGAGACCCAGTGAGGTCTCTTCAGACTGATGACAAAGCAGGCAAAAAA